>NZ_CP047130.1:2137620-2442994 GCF_009832865.1 Colwellia sp. 20A7
GATAGATGATGGTCGAGTTTGTTTAGTTCATGGTGATTTTCGTTTAGACAACATTATGTTTAAAAAGGATAAAGCTGAAGTGATCGCGGTCCTTGATTGGGAGTTATCGACTCTTGGGCACCCATTTTCTGATTTAGCTTATCAATGCATGCAATTGCGTATGCCACAAGGTATGGGAACTATTGATGGTTTACAAGGAATAGACAGAGAGAGTCTGGGTATTCCTACGGAAGAAGAATATGTTGCCACTTACTGTCAGCGTATGGGTATTGATCATATTGAAAATTGGACATTTTATCTTGCTTTTAGCTTCTTTAAATTAGCCGCTATTGCGCAAGGTGTTGCAAAACGAGCCTCACAAGGTAATGCAACTAATGAACAAGCGAATAAAGTTGGTGCTTTTGTTGAACCGCTGGCACAAATGGCTTTAAGTATCATTAGTGATGAATAAAAACATAACAAACTGTTACCTAAACACTAAATTATTAAACAATATTTGTAACGTAAGGAATTTACCATGGATCCACTATTAGATTTTACAGGAAAAGTCGCCGTTATTACAGGTGCAGCTCAAGGGTTTGGTCAGCTGCTTGCTGAAGAATTAGCTAAGCGTGGCGCAAAGCTAGTGATTAGTGATATTAACGAAGCAGGTGTAATGAAAGTTGCTGACGGCATTAAAGCAACAGGTGCAGACGTGATTGCCATGGCGTGTAACGTTGCAAAAAATGATGATTGTAAGGCAATGGTAGATGCCGCCATTGAGCACTTTGGCAAAGTTGATATTGGGGTGAATAATGCCGGTATTGCCCACGAATTTATGCCACTACATGACATAGATGAAGCCATCATGGACTCTCAATTTGCGGTTAATGTAAAAGGTGTTCAATTTGGTATGCGTCATCAAATACAACAAATGCTTAAACAAGGCGAAGGCGCGATTTTAAATGTCAGCTCTATGGCAGGATTAGGTGGCGCAGCAAGAGGTGGTGCTTATGCAATGGCTAAGCATGCGGTTATTGGTTTAACAAAGACTGGCGCTGTTGAATACGGTCGTAACAATATTCGTATTAATGCTATTTGTCCGTTTTTTACCTTAACGCCAATGGTGACCAACTTTGCTGACGATGAACAGCAAAAACGAATGAGCAGAGGGGCACCTATGCATCGACTAGGCGAGCCTAAAGAGATTGTTGCCATGATGTTGATGATGCTATCACCAGCAAATACTTATATGACAGGGCAATGCATTGCAATAGATGGTGGTGTATCTGCACAGTAAACGGTAACGCAATACGCTTTTGTAGGGCAGTGTATTAGTCGTAAATCTTTGTTTTTATGGCTAGTAATATCGATAAGTAAAAAAAGATAATAAGAGAAAAGTATGACAGCCACTTTAATGAACGAACGAGATCTTGAATTTATGCTCTATGAGCTTTTTGACAGTGAAGCGCTGATCAAACGCAATAGATATCAAGACCATGACCGTCAGACTTTTAATGAAGTCATCAATACAGCGAAGGCGATAGCTGAAAAACACTTCTTACCTATTCGTCAAAAACTTGATACTCATCAACCAACATTTGATGGCAAAAAAGTCACACTTATTCCTGAGCTTAAACCAGCTATTGAAGCGATTATTGACTCAGGTATCTCCTCTGCAACGGCTGATTACGAATTAAATGGTATGCAGTTACCACCGATAGTTGCCAGTGTGGCGAGCACCTATTTAACGGCTGCAGGTGGTGTTGGTTTAGGCTATAACATGTTGACCAATGCCAATGCCAACTTACTTGAAGCTCACGGCAGTGAAGCGTTAATTGAAAAGTGGGTTAAACCGATGCGTTCTGGACGGTTTATGGGCACGATGGCGATGACTGAACCCGGCAGTGGCTCAGGGCTAGGCGACCTAATCACGAAAGCCGTGAAATCAGACGATGGCACTTACCGACTTAGTGGTAATAAAATTTATATTTCTGGTGGCGATCATAATTTAAGTGAAAATATTGTTCATTTAGTTTTGGCGCGTATTCCAGGTGCACCAAAAGGCGTTAAAGGTATTTCTTTGTTTGTGGTACCTAAATTTTTAGTAAATGACGATGGTACGTTAGGTGCTGATAATGAAGTTGCCCTTGCAGGCTTATTTCACAAAATGGGGGGCAGAGCACAAACATCCACCGCGTTAAGTTTTGGTGAAAAAAATGGCTCTATTGGTTATTTAGTTGGGGAAGAAAACCAAGGGCTCAAGTACATGTTTCATATGATGAATGAAGCTCGTATTATGGTTGGAACTAGTGGTGCAACACTTGCCGTTGCTGGTTATCAATATTCTGTCGACTACGCAAAAAACCGTCCTCAAGGACGCTTACCTTCTTGTAAAGATCCGCTTTCACCAATGGTTAATATTATCGAACACGCTGATGTTCGTCGTATGTTACTTGCACAAAAAGTTTATGCCGAAGGTGCGTTGTCATTAGTACTTTACGGCTCTCAACTGAGTGATGATGAAAAAACAGCACCGACAGAAGAAGCACGAGCACATGCGCATGTGTTATTAAACTTTCTAACTCCTATTATCAAAACTTGGCCGTCTGAATATGGCACTAAAGCGAATGATCTAGCGATTCAAGTACTGGGTGGGCACGGTTATATTAACGAACATCCGGTTGAGCTGTTTTATCGTGATAATCGTTTAAATCCTATTCATGAAGGTACTACCGGTATTCAATCGCTAGATTTATTAACCCGTAAAGTACCCATGAATAAAATGGCGGGCTACTCAGCAACTCTGAGTGAAATTTATAAAACTATTGAACAAGCCAAGAAATATAGCAATTTAACTGTGTTTTCAGCACAGCTTAGTGATGCAATTGAAATACTTCAACAAACGACTGATGCGGTATTAACTGCAATGAAAACCACGAATATTGACCTTGCATTGGCGAATTCAGTGAAATATTTAGAAGTATTTGGTCACGTTATCATTGCTTGGTTATGGTTAAAGCAAGGTATCGTTGCTAGTGAAGCATTGAGCAAGCAGCAGCACCAAGCAGATGAAGATTTTTATAATGGCAAACTACAAGCATTACAGTATTTCTATCGTTTCGAATTACCAGAAATAACGTTGTGGTCAAATATTTTATGTACTGGCGACAGTACAACATACGATATGAAAGTCGCTTGGTTTTAAGCGTATACCTATAGTTTTAACAATGTTTAAAGCTATAGCTAAAAATAAATTTTAATAATAAATAACATCAAAATGTTTAGATAAATAAGGACTTACAATGCCAACAATGATAAAAAAAGATCAAATAGCGGATTACATTGGCTTTCAATCAGCGCCAACACCTTGGCACGTAATAAGCCAAGAACAAATTAATCAATTTGCCGATTGTACGCTCGATCATCAATTTATCCATGTTGATGAAGAAAAAGCGAAAGCAACACCTTTTGGCTCTACCATTGCCCATGGTTTTTTATCGTTATCTCTATTGTCGCATTTCGCTGAAGACTTTAGTGTCATTATCGACGGCTTCTATATGGGCTTAAATGCAGGTTTCGATAAAGTTAGGTTTTTACAGCCCGTTAAAGTTAATAGTCGCGTCCGCGCACATGCTAAAACCTTGGTAATTGAAGAGAAAAAACCAGGGCAATATCGTTTATGTACAGAAGTTACCGTTGAAATAGAAGGTTGTGACACCCCCGCACTTGTTGCTGAATGGGTTTCTGTACAAATGGTTAAATAACGGTCGTTATTATAAAAAAATTTTAAGGAAATATTATGTCAATCAGTTTTGAAGGTAAGGTCGCCATTGTAACGGGTGCAGGTAATGGTTTAGGTCGCTCACACGCATTAGCACTTGCAGCACGTGGTGCAAAAGTTGTTGTTAATGATTTAGGTGGTGCTCGCGACGGTAGCGGTGCCTCGTCAGAAGCCTCTCAAGAAGTGGTACGCTTAATTGAAGCACATGGCGGTGAAGCGATTAGTCATGGTGCTAATGTTGCCAACTTCGATGAAGTACAAGATATGGTTAATCAGACCATGGATAAATGGGGTCGTGTTGATATTCTTATCAACAATGCAGGCATTTTACGAGATAAGTCTTTTTCAAAAATGACGTTAGATGACTTTAAACTTGTGATGGATGTTCACGTGATGGGTTCAGTTAACTGTACTAAAGCCGTTTGGGAAATTATGCGTGCACAAAATTATGGCCGAATTGTTATGACTACCTCATCAAGTGGTATGTACGGTAATTTTGGTCAATCAAATTACGGCGCTGCAAAAATGGCGGTGCTAGGGTTTATGAATACGTTAGTGCTAGAAGGTGCTAAAAACAATATTCGTGTTAATGCTTTAGCGCCAACTGCTGGCACAAGAATGACTGAAGACTTAATGCCGCCAGAAATTGTACAAGCATTTGCTCCTGAAGCAGTAACAGCGGGTATGTTAACGTTGTGTGATGAAGAAGCACCAAATCGGTTTATTTTATGTGCGGGTGCAGGTGGTTATTCAAGTGCTGGTATGTTTGAAACCGAAGGATGTTTTATTCCAGAGCACAAACAGAGCCCTGAAACTGTACTTGAGCAATGGTCTGAATTAACCGATCAAACAGGACAAGCAGCGTTGATATCAGGCGATAAACAAGGTGAGAAGTTTGTGTTAAAAGCAATGGCGTTTATGAAATCACAACAAAAATAGTGATACAGCACTTTTTCATTGAACGTTTAAATATAGTAAGCAGTAATTCATAAAAGTAATTCATTAAAGTAATTCATTAAAGTAATGGGGAGTCATCATGAGAGAAGCAGTAATAGTATCTGTAGCACGTACACCAATAGGTAAAGCATATCGCGGCGCATTTAATGATTTATCAGCACCAACATTGGCGGCAGTGGCGGTAAAAGCTGCGGTAGAGCGTGCAGGTATCGATGCGAATGAAATTGAAGACTGTATTTTTGGTGCAGCGTTAACCCAAGGTAATCAAGGTATGAACTTTGGTCGTCAAGTTGCTATGGCTGCCGAGTTACCGGTATCAGTTGCTGGTATGACGATTGATCGTCAATGTTCATCAGGTTTAATGTCGATAGCAACCGCAGCAAATCATATTGTTTGTGATGGAGCTCAGGTTGTTGTTGCTGGAGGGTGTGACTCTATTAGTTTAGTGCAAAATGATAAAATGAATATGCATCGTGCGGTTGACCCCAGTGTAAAAGCTTATCGCCCAGCGATATATATGCCGATGTTAGATACCGCAGAAGTGGTAGCTGATCGTTACAATATTTCAAGGGCAGCACAAGACGCTTATGCCCTTAAATCTCAACAACGTACAGCAGCAGCTCAAGCTGAAAACAAATTTGATGATGAAATTGTCCCTGTCACCGCAACAAAATTAGTGATGGATAAGGCAACAGGTGATATCAACAAAGAAGAAGTGACGCTAACTAAAGATGAAGGTAACCGACCATCGACTAACATCGAAGGCTTATCAACATTAAAAACAGTAAAAGATAACGGCACTATTACTGGTGGTAATGCGTCTCAGCTTTCTGACGGCGCAGCTGCAGTTGTGGTGATGGAACGCGGATTAGCCGAGCAACGTGGTCTAAAACCTTTAGGTGCCTATCGAGGTATGGTTGTTGCCGGTTGTGAACCCGATGAAATGGGTATTGGTCCTATTTATGCTATTCCAAAGTTATTAGAACGTAATAATTTAACAATGGATGACATTGGTTTATGGGAAATCAATGAAGCCTTTGCTGTTCAAGTTATTTATTGTGCAGAAAAATTAGGCATTCCAGAAGATCGCTTAAATGTTGACGGCGGGGCAATTTCAATTGGGCATCCTTATGGCATGAGTGGAACCCGTATGGTGATGCATGCCTTAATTGAAGGTAAGCGACGCGGTGTAAAATATGTAGTAATCAGTATGTGTATAGGTGGTGGACAAGGCGCAGCAGGTTTGTTCGAAGTGCTTTAGTTATTATGAATAAGCGCTAGTATCTAAAAAAGTATAAGTAATCAAATATGCGAAAGAAAGTGTCATTAATAATAACAGTGGCACTAAAATTAGTGATTGGGGAGAGAATATAATGGAAAAAATTTGGCTTGAGAAGAGTTATCCAGCAAGTGTTGAATTTGAGATAAACCCAGATAAATATAGCTCTTTAGCAGAGTTGTTTTTTAAATACACTAAACTATATAAAGATAATGTAGCATTTATTAATATGGGTTCTAGCATCACTTACCAAGAGCTTGAGCAGCAAGCTACTGACTTCTCGGCCTATTTACAGCGCGATTTAGGGTTAGTGAAAGGTGATAAGTTCGCCATTATGATCCCTAATATTTTGCAATATCCGGTTGCATTATTTGGTGCACTAATCGCAGGCTTAACTGTGGTTAATGTTAATCCACTTTACACGCCTCGTGAATTACAACATCAATTAAAAGATTCTGGCGCAAAATCTATTCTAATCCTTGAAAATTTTGCTCACGTATTAGAAGCCGTTATTGATAAAACAGATATCGATAAAGTTATTATTACGGGTGTTGGCGACAGATTAAGTACAATTAAAGGTGCTATTGTTAATTGCGTATTGAAGTACGTAAAAAAACAAGTACCAGCCTACAATTTACCAAATGCGGTAAGATTTAATCAAGCTATGGCAAAAGGTGCAAAGCTTAACTTTACCTCAGTGCCTGTTAATGGTGACGATTTAGCCTTTCTACAATATACCGGTGGTACAACTGGGCCTTCAAAGGGCGCAATGTTAACTCACCGTAATTTAATTGCAAATATTGAACAGTCTAATGCATCGACTAAAAATGTTTACGAAATAGGCAAAGAGATAATGGTGACGGCTTTACCTTTGTATCATATCTTTGCATTAACCTCTAATTGCTTGTCTTTTATGCCTTTTGGTGGCGCAAATCTATTAATTACCAACCCAAGAGATTTAGATGGCTTTGTTAAAGAATTAGCTAAATATCCTTTTACTGCCATTACAGGGGTTAACACTTTGTTTAATGGTTTATTGCATACGCCAGGCTTTGATCAACTTGACTTTAGTCACTTAAAACTAGGTTTTGCTGGTGGTATGGCGGTACAGCGTTCAGTGGCTGAATTCTGGGAAAAAGTAACAGGAACACGTTTATTAGAAGGGTACGGTTTAACTGAATGTGCACCATTAGTGACGATGAGCCCTTACAACCAAGAAAGTTACAATGGCACTATTGGTGTACCAGCACCGTCAACCGATATACGTCTGATTGGTGATGATGGTGAAGACGTTGCGTTAGGTGAACCTGGTGAAATGTGGGTGAAAGGACCACAAGTAATGAAAGGTTATTATAACCGTCAAGATGCAACCGATGAAGTATTACAAGATGGTTGGTTAGCTACAGGTGATATTGCCACTATGGATGAAAACGGTTTCTTCAATATTGTTGATCGTAAAAAAGATATGATCATTGTTTCTGGGTTTAATGTTTTCCCAAATGAAATTGAAGAAGTACTCGTAATGCATGAAGGGATACTAGAAGCCGCGGCAATTGGAGTTAAAAATGAGGTTACCGGCGAAGCCGTAAAAGTATTTATTGTTAAGAAGGATCCTAACTTAACAGAAAAACATATTTTTGATTTGTGTAATGAAATGCTGACTAACTATAAACGTCCTAAATTTATTGAATTTATGGATGACTTACCCAAAACAAATGTCGGAAAAGTCTTAAGAAAAGAATTACGAGAATAAGTCACAAGTAATAGCACTTTCATTAAGTTTATTAACATGACTATTTGCCAATATAGGCTTAATAGAAAGTAACAACAGCGTTATCTGGTGAGTGCTAATTCATTAGATAACGCTGTATCACAATGCTGTACCTCAACGCCGCACATCAGGGCAGCACCAAAAAAGAGAAACATCATGACTACTTATACCGCAATTAATTTAATCGCTCGTCCAACTGGAGGGCCAATAGGTCCAGAATTATTTGACGTTGTGCAACTTGATATACCAACGGTTGGTAACGGGCAATTTTTAGTAAAACAAAATCACATGTCGTTAGACCCTGCAATGTTTGGTTGGATGAGCCCAGATACCGAAAGCTATATTCCACCCGTGGCATTAGGTGATGTTATGCGCAGCTCTGGTATTGGTGAAATAGTAGAAAGTAATCATCCTGATTTTAACGTAGGTGATCGTGTTATGGGCATGATGGGTTGGAAAGAGTACCATTTAAGTGACGGCACAGGGTTAAATAAAGTGTCTGCGCCATTACCAGACGAAGCTATTTTATCTGTTTTTGCTTTACCTGGTTTAACGGCTACACAAGGTTTATATAGTATTGGTAAGCCACAAAAAGGTGAAACCTTAGTGGTGTCTGGTGCCGCAGGCTCAGTTGGCTCTATTGTTGGTCAGCTAGCTAAAGCGGATGGATTAACGGTTATTGGTGTTGTTGGTAGTGATGAGAAAGCCGATTGGATTATTAACGAATTAGGTTTTGATGGCGCGGTTAACTACAAATCAACAGATTTAGCTGAAGCGCTAGCCAAACTAACGCCACATGGTATCGATGTATACTTTGAGAATACTGGTGGGCCAATACAACATCACGTATTTGACCGCATGAACGCTCATGGCCGTATTGCTGTTTGTGGTTTGATTGCTGATTATCCAAAGCAAACACCAGATTTAGGTCCAAACTGGATACCGATCATTAAAAAGCGTTTAACCGTTCAAGGTTTTACCATGCCAGATCATTTCGGTGAGATCCCAGCATTATTAGAGAAACTTACACCGTATGTAATGGCCGGAAAAATCAAACATCGTGCGCATGTTCTTGATGGTTTACCGTCAGCAATGACAGGGTTGAACTTATTTTTCACTGGAAAAAATAAAGGTAAGTTGATTGTTAAAATTTAAGTTAACTCATTTTTATTTAACTTATTTTAACTGAACTGAACTGAACTGAATTGAACTTAATTTGATTTGAACTTAATTTGATTTAACTTAGCTTCATCAAATAATACTAATTATTATAATAATAAGGACGCATATGGACTTTTTAAGAACTGACGATAGTTGCTTTGCAACATTAGAAGGTTATAAATTTTCACCCAATTATTTACTCGTTGATGATACTGAAGGTGGGCAACTTAGAGTCCACTATGTTGATGAAGGCCCTAAAGATGGCCAGCCAATATTGCTATTACACGGTGAGCCGTCATGGAGCTATTTATACCGTAAAATGATACCACCACTGGTTGCAGCCGGTTATCGTGTTATTGCACCAGACTTAGTTGGTTTCGGTCGCTCTGATAAACCAACAAAACGCACCGATTATACTTACCAACGTCATGTTGATTGGATGCACAGCGTGCTTGATCAATTAGAATTAACAAGTATTACGTTATTTTGCCAAGATTGGGGTGGGTTAATCGGTTTACGTTTAGTGGCAGAGCAAAGTGATCGCTTTGCCCGTGTTGTTGCAGCAAATACCATGCTACCCACAGGAGAACATTCTCCGGGCGAAGCTTTTATGAAATGGCAGAAGAACTCGCAAGAGATGCCTGTGTTTCCAGCGGGTAAAATTATCAATGGTGGTACAAATTCAGACTTAACGCCTGAAATCCTTGCTGGCTACAATGCTCCTTACCCTGAAGAAAGTTATAAAGAAGGGGCTCGCCAGTTTCCATTATTGGTGCCAACTAGCCTTGATGACCCAGCATCAACAAGTAACATTGCTGCTTGGCAGGTATTGACTCAGTGGAATAAGCCATTTTTAACGGCATTTAGTGATAACGATCCTATTACTTGTGGCGCAGATAAAATATTACAAAAACTTATCCCAGGTACAAAAGGGCAGGCGCATACAACCATTGAAAATGGCGGGCATTTCTTACAAGAAGATCAAGGTGATAAAATAGCGCAAGTGATTATTGATTTCATCAAAGCCAATGACTAAGCTGCTAATATAGCTTTTAGTTAATGTAGGTTAAGGCAAGTAAATAAAACTAATTACTTTAAAATACAGAGTATTAAAATAAAAAAGAGGACCTTAATCGTCCTCTTTTTTTTTGTACTATGGTTGTACTATGGCTTATGCTAGAGCTTTAACACCTATAGCTTTAACACTATGGTTGAATCAAGTTCAATGGCTGCATCTAATGCCGCTAACATATCTTTTCTTTCTTTTAATTTAGTACCATGATGCGCTGTCATATTTAACGTCAGCATTTGATTAGCGATAATCTTTGCCGTGGCCATTAACTGCTCTGGCTCTACTACTGTATCTAAAAAACCGGCAGGAATAGCCGCTTCTGGTGAGAATAATTCTGCATTAATCACTGAACGTGTTAAATAGTTAATTGGAATACGATTACGCGCGACTTCGATACCCGCTTGATGCATCGTCATACCAATGGCAACTTCATTTAAGCCTATTTTAAATGCACCTAAACTGCCAACACGGTGATCGCAACTCAATAACAAAAAGGCACCTTTCGCGATTGCATGACCAGTACATGCGCCGATAATAGGGAATGGAAATGACAACATCCGACGTGATAATGTTGAACCCGCAGTAACTAATGCTACCGCTGACTCTGAACTTTCTTTCATGGTTTTTAAGTCAAAACCACCTGAGAATATTCCCGGTTGGCCAGTTAAAATAACGACAGCACCTGCCGATTCTGCTTGATCTAAAGCGTCATTTATTTCCACAATCACTTGAGGAGAAATAGCGTTAACCTTGCCATTTTTTAAGGTAATTGTTGCAATTTGTTCAGTAATATCTAAATCGATTAATTCCACGGTATTTCCTCGTGCTAAATAATTATAATTTAACCAAAACTCGCTGCTTTTTGATAGGCAGGTCTTTGCTTCATATTTACAAGATAAGCTTTGATATGTGTTCTGTTTTCTAACAAGCTAAGGTTATCAGCAATATCTAATATAATTGTCATCATAATATCTGCTGCGCTAAAAGCACCGTCAGCAAAATAGGTACGTTGGCTTAACGTATCGTCAATATATGAAAAGTCTAGCTGTAGTTCTTTCGCAATATAACCATCAAGCGGTTTGTTACCGTCACGGGTTTCCATCGACATTAATAAGCTACAGATTATTGGTAAACTTAATGACCCTTCAGCAAAATGAAGCCATTCTAGATATTGATAGTATTGAGCGCTATCAATCTTAGGTCTTAAAGTATCATTGCTTGCTTGGTTAAGAATATATTCCATTATTGCGCCGGATTCACATAAGGTAACATCGTTATCAACAATAATAGGAGCCTTAGCTAATGGGTGAATTTTCTTTAAACTTTCAGGCGCTAAACCTG
Organism: Colwellia sp. 20A7; assembly: GCF_009832865.1. NCBI lineage: Bacteria > Pseudomonadati > Pseudomonadota > Gammaproteobacteria > Alteromonadales > Colwelliaceae > Colwellia > Colwellia sp. 20A7. The sequence continues at coordinate 2,148,965 of NZ_CP047130.1, forward strand.
TTTGCGAGTCTCGTTCGTGATTAACTATGTTATAGGGCATATTCAGCTCTTCTAGTAACCAAATAACGCGAGTTGAACGTGACTTATTTAAATGGTGAATCGTTATCATAATAAGGTAAGGCCTTAAATTTTGTACAGCTTCAACATTAGAGTTGAAGCTGTAAATGGAGTAATAGAATAACAGTATAACTTAAAAAAAACTGCTTATAACTTACCGTAACAACAAGAAACTTATTGGAATTGGTATTACGCAAGCTCATCAATAACATCAGCTTGATTTTTAGCTTTTTGTTGTTGTTTTAGTGCTAGCTCTACATTAACTTTCGAGCGAAAGAATCGAACAAGTACACCTGCGGTAAACAGCATAATTAAAGTGTATATTGCTGGCGTAAATGACATTTGATAATTCGCTAATAAAGTGAGTGCCATAAACATTGATAAAGTACTATTTTGTAACCCTACCTCAATTGTAATAGACGTAGTTTGTGCGGTATTTAAGCCAAACCAACGACTCGAATAATAACCTAATGCCATGGTAGAAATATTAAGAATAAGTGACACAGGGCCGGTTGCTATAATGGCAGAAACAATAATGTCTTGCTGAATATACGTTAAAAACATGACCAATAAGGTTAAAAATAACACACCAAATCGTGATACGTGTATTTGTGAGCTATCGGCAAATTTAGGGGCAAACGCTTTAATTAACATACCAATAATAATAGGCACTATCGTTAACTTCATTAAACTTATCATGGTTGCCATCATAGGTAATTGAAATTCATTGCCTTCACCCATAAAATGCTGCAAAGATAGGTTTAACACAACAGGAATAGTAAAAACGGTGATCAAACTTGCTACCGCTGTCATGGTAACTGACAGGGCAACATCGCCTTTCGCCAAATGGGTAAACATGTTTGAGGTGGTTCCGCCTGGACATAGCACGAGTAGCATTACACCAACGGCATATTCAGGCTCTAGTGGCATAATATTAGCTAATCCAAAACCAATCAAAGGTAAAAGTATTAGCTGATTGAGTAAACCTACGGACACTGCTTTTGGGTATTTTAATACGCGCTTAAAGTCGTTAGGAACAAGCGATAATCCCATCCCCATCATAATGAGAAATATGCAAATAGGAACGACTTTCGTATTGACCATTGTTATTAACTCTGTGCCTTCCATATTCATATCTCCAATTATTAAATAGTTTATGTCTGGTGGGGTTAGTTAACTCATAAAGAGATTATTTGCCCCGTATTAGCATCTGACGTTCCTGATAACACGCGTTGATAAATAGGGTTGATTTTTTCACTGTCTGTTGTGTGCTCTATCGTGATGGTGCTTTGGCAAAATTGAATATAATTGAGTAATGACAAGCCTATTTTTTGCATTACTGTATTAGTGCCCCAGTCATCTATCCGCTTTTTAAGCTGTGTCGGGGCAAAAAAGAAGGTTGGCGTAACGCCAGGTAAAGTTGATATTTTACTTAGTTCATCTGGTAATAAATCATCATGATGGGTTACGCCTATACGGCATGAATAACGTAATTGATCGCCAAAATGATAATAAATTTTTGACAAAACACTTTGGCTACCAGCCATATCAACCACAACTGATAATTGTCTCGCGTCTAAGGTGGCAATTTCGTCATAGCTAATGACTTCATCATAGCAACCTAAAGAGGCGACAAAATCACGATGAGTTGCAGAAGTAATACCAATACTCGGGACTGTTCCTCGTTGTTTAATCGCAAAGGCAAGGGCTATGCTGGTTTTACTTGAGGCACTGGTAATTAAGTATTGCGAAGCACCAAAATACTGATTGTCATCGATAAAATCATCAACCAGCCAAGAGGTAGTAAATAAACCACGAACAAGTATGTCGAAATCTTCATTTTCTACTGAATAAAAAGGGTTAGCACTTACAAGTTCAAATACTGAATATAAAGGAGCAAGTCCTTTTCTATAGGGGCTTACATCTGAAAAACCATTTTTATTAACGTTACCTGCTAGAATTTTTACGTGGCTTGCCATCGGCATGAAGCCCCAAACGCGTTGGCCAACGCTAATGTGCTCATTATTTGATGCAACAACGTTAGCAAATCCCATCACTGGTAATCGACCCCATTGTTTTTCACTTGTTTGTTCTGTAGGAAAAAACCGCCAATAACCTAGGCTATCACCCGCTACTCCATAACTGATGTTATTGGCGGTAAGGGCAAATTTATCGACTTTAAGCACGACTTCATTTTCACTCAGTGGCATTGCAATTGTTGATGTTGTTAAGCGTGTTGTTTGTAAATTAGCTTTTTCAACTTCAAATGTTTGAACGTTAATATCCTGCATTTTAGTACCTTGCATTTTAATTTCCTTAACTTTGGCTTGTCCTATTTACCTATTTACCTATTTACTATGCTTGTAGCGTTGGTAAGTTTTAGCTAGCGACAAGGGGATGTCTACGGCAATATTATTCGTTAATGAAGTGGGCTATTGCGTTGTTAATTTCGGGTGATTTTTCATGCGTAAGCCAGTGCGTAGCATCACAAAAACGTTCAATACGGCAATCGGGTACATATTCTTCAATACCACTAAGGTTCTCATTGACAAAAGCTTGATCATTTTCACCCCAGAGAATAAGTGTTGGTACATTGATTCTTATTTTTGGAATTCTCATTTTGCTTAGATCAGAGACTTGTGCGGGATTATCCTTACTTTCTTTTTCATGGTGCGAATTAGCATTAGCAGCAAGTTGTGGCATCGCACGATAATATTGCAACATACCGTTAATGGCATCAGGTTGTTGCCATGCTTGCTGGTAATGGCTAATTTCTTCGTCGGTAAAAATAGCTGAAGTTGACGCCACCAATATCTTTTCACGTAAGAATTGATAATTATTATCAGCTAATAAATGTTCAGCTCCCGCGCTGATCAATTGATGAATGTAGGCACTTTTTTCTCGTTGAATTGGATTATTGATCATTTCACGGGTAAAAGTACTTGGGTGCGCAGCATTTAAAATAATCAGTTTTTCAATATATTGAGGGTAGAAAGCGGCTAATGGCCAAGCTATTGCGCCGCCCCAATCATGAGCGACTAAGTAGACTTTTTTACTTGGACTGACAGCACGGATAAACTTGGCAAAAAATTCAATTAAATTAGGTATTTCGTAAAACGAAACATCTTCAGGTTTACCACTCAAGTTATAGCCCGGTAAATCAGGCGCAATAACATGATGATCAGTACAAAAGTAGTCGAGTTGGGCTTGCCACGTTTGCCAATATTCAGGAAAGCCATGTAAAAATAGTAAAGTAGAGCCTTCTAAAGCTTTATTTTTAGTAGGACCCGCTGACATGTAATGAATGTTAACGTCATCAATAAGTGCGAAGTTACTTTGAAGTTTCATGGTAATTAATTAAAAAAAGAAACAGCATTATTAAGTGATTCACGCTCGGTACGTGTGTTATTTACCGCAGCACTTTCGTCAGCGTAACCAAATGACATACCAAACAAAATACCGCGTTGTTCAGGTAACTTTAGTGCTTTTTTAACCGGATCTGGAAATTGCCCTAAGGCACCTTGCATACAACAAGATATCCCGTTTTCTTCGAGTAGTAATGCCAAAGTTTGTGCATAAATGCCAAGATCAACCGCGCCCATAATGTCTAAATATTTGTCCATGGTAAAAAAGGCGGCATGAGGTGCATCAAAAAATTGCCAGTTGCGTAACATCGACATTTGGCGTCCTTTCTTATCTTCACGACTAACACCTATTGAATTGTATAACGCATTAGCAGAGCCAAACTGACGTTCTCGATGAACGCCTTCATATTTTGCTACCCAATTAAAATCTGGGTTAGGCGCTGCACCTTTCATCACTGCAGAAACTAAATCAACTTTTAATTGGTCTTTCGTATTGCCAGAAACAACACAGGTTTGCCAAGGTTGAACATTACAATTTGAAGATGATTGTTGGGCTTGGCTAAAAATTGATTCTAATAAATCCTGTGGTACAGGTTTGTCTAAATAAGCGCGAACAGAATAGCGTTTTTCTAATAAAGCATTTAATGACATAAGAAAACCTTAATAATGTGTAAATTAATCACCGTTACTTTTATATGTTAAAAATAGTATTAACAGTAACTTAAAGATAAATGTATGTAATTTAGTATCACTCATGCTAAAGCCGATATTTTTATAATGCCAATGAATAATTATCATTGTGATGTATTCATAAAACATATAGTTATCAAAATAAGCCGGATGAAAAAATAAATATCCCTTGTAGTAACGGAATAACAAGGAGGTTACCGAGAATTAGTCAAAATAATAGCGATGCTTAATTTGCTTGAGTATACGAATAATTAATAGTTTCTTATAAGTAATATTCATTTGTTTTATATATGCAGGGTAAATTAGCATGGTTAGTAGAGTAAAGGTAACCGTGAACGTTCAGTAATCACCTTGCTACCTAAGTGCATTAACTAAGTTTGTCTGCATTGCTAGCACAAGTGGGTAAGCTAAATAGCGAGTTAACTAATGACTGAGCATTTGAATTGGTATTGAAAATAACACTTATAAAATTTTTTGATTAAAAAATAATACGGAGAGAAAAAATGCCTGAGTACAAAGCCCCAATTAGAGATATTAAATTTGTAATGAACGAATTGTTAGACTGCGACACTCACTATCAACAACTAGGTTACACTGATGCCACAGAAGATATGGTGGATGCTATTCTTACTGAAGCGGCCAAATTTACTGAACAGGTTATTGCTCCGATAAACCAAATTGGTGATCAACAAGGCTGTACGTGGAAAGAAGGGGTAGTAACAACACCTGATGGCTTTAAAGATGCTTATAAACAATATGTTGACGGCGGTTGGCCGACATTATCACAAAGTGTAGAGTTTGGTGGGCAAGGGTTGCCACATTCACTTAATAGTGCCATTAGCGAAATGATGTCTTCTGCTAATCATAGTTTTGCGATGTATCCCGGTTTAAGTCATGGTGCACTTGCAACCATTGAAGCGCACGGTACTGAGATACAAAAACAACAGTTTATGCCTAAGCTTGTTGAAGGCAGCTGGACCGGCACAATGTGTTTAACCGAGCCACATTGTGGCACTGACTTAGGTATGCTTCGCACAAAAGCCGAATTAAATGACGACGGCAGTTATTCATTAACGGGCACAAAAATATTTATTTCAGCAGGTGAACATGACTTGTCTGACAATATTGTACATATTGTTATTGCACGTATTCCTGGCTCGCCTGAAGGCAGTAAAGGTATCTCTCTTTTTATCGTACCAAAATTCAATGTGAACGACGACGGTACCATTGCTGATAGAAACGGCGTTAATTGTGGTTCGATCGAACACAAAATGGGTATCAACGCCAATGCTACATGTGTTATTAATTTTGATGGTGCCAAAGGTTATCTTATTGGTGAAGTAAATCGTGGTTTAAACTGCATGTTTACCTTTATGAATGCTGCACGTTTAGGTGTTTCACTTGAAGGCACGGCAGCTACTGAAGCGTCTTTTCAAGGTGCATTAGCTTATGCAAAAGACCGCTTACAAATGCGATCTATTAGTGGCGTTAAAAACCCTAATGGTCCTGCAGACCCAATAATTGTCCACCCTGATGTTCGTCGTATGCTGTTAACCCAGAAGTCTATTGCTGAAGGTGGTAGAGCGCTTGTCGGTTATTTATCACAATTAGTTGATATAACGCATGCAGGAAAGGATAAAGCTAAAATAGCTGAAGCAGATACAACGCTTGCTTTATTAACACCTATAGCAAAAGCGCTATTAAGTGAATTAGGGTTTGAATGTACAAGTCACGGCGTACAAATTTTTGGTGGCCATGGCTTTATAAAAGAGTGGGGTATGGAACAACTAATGCGCGATACTAAAATTAGTTGTTTATATGAAGGTACTACCGGTATTCAAGCCTTAGACTTACTTGCACGTAAAGTATTAGGCAGTAAAGGTGCGATTCTAGAACCATTTATGGTTGATATTGGCGCATTTTGTCAGGCAAATGCTGGTAATCCTGCAATGGCGCAACATATACAAGCATTAGGTGCTTACTGTAAACAATGGCAAGAAATTACGACAGACGTGGGTAAAAAAGCAATGAGCAACGCTGATGAAATTGGTGGCGCATCGGTAGATTACTTAATGTTTGCTGGTTATGTAACCTTAGCTTATTTCTGGGCGAAAATGGCAGCAGTAGCTCACAGTAAATTAGAAAGTGCTGGTGAAGATAACGCTTTTTATGAAACAAAACTTCAAACCGCAGATTTTTACTTTAAACGTATATTGCCGCGCGCTCAAGGACACGCAGCTTGTATTGCAGGTGGTGTTGACTCAATGATGGCAATACCAAGTGAAAACTTCGCCTTTTAAATATTATTAACGCAACGTTAGCGTCAGTAATATTTTAATGGTTAAATTTCATAAGCACAGCAATATAAAATAGTAATACAAAGTAGTAACTAATGTTGGGTCATAGCGTTGGTTACTATTTTTATTTTTTATAAACAATGTAATTTAGTTTAATTAGCCTGAACTCAGGTTAATTATTCCCAATAAAGAGATAATACCGAAAAAGCATAATTTAATAATGAAGCCTAAATATTACCGAAAGTAATAAAAGGGTGCATAAACGAAAATATAAACATAAATAAAAATGCCTGAAATATGAACAAAGTACGAGAGAGTGATTGATTTTTGATGATTAATTCAGCACTTAGTCAAAATAAAGTGAAAAAATGCAAAATAAGCGAAATTAGCACTTTACAAGAGCGTAACGAAACTTTAATATTCGCCTCGTTCTGAAGCAGCAATGCTTTTTAACTTCAGGTGAGATGGCTGAGTGGTCGAAAGCACCGGTCTTGAAAACCGGCAAGGGTTTGTAGCCCTTCTAGAGTTCAAATCTCTATCTCACCGCCACATTCTAAAAAACCGTTATATTAATTTATAGCGGTTTTTTTTCGTCTGGAGTTTGTTAAATACAACTCCGTGGTTTGTAGCGCTGCATCTTCGAGTAGAGTTCAAATCGCTATTTTCACCGCCACATTTTAAGAAACCGCTATATTAATTTATAGCGGTTTTTTTCGTCTGGAGATTGTTAAATATAAACCCGAGGTTTGTAGCGCTGTATCTTCGAGTAGAGTACAAATCGCTATTTTCACCGCCACATTTAGAAAACCCGTTAATCGAAAGATTAACGGGTTTTTTGCTTTTAGGGGTTTTGTGCCCATCCCCTCGAAATTGCTAATAGGGTGTATTTCAAGCAATTGTGATTATTTCACTGGAAAAAATCAAACACAAATAAATCAGTACCGGTACAAACTTTTCTATGCCATTGGGGCAAAGCTCCATAGGTTTGATGGCAACTTCGTGCTCTAAGCCGGTGAATGTTAGAGTTTAATTCAGAACACATCTTTTCTAATAACCTAAAATAAATCACCTTACCTTATTTAAAGCTTTTCGCATGAACAATACGATATAAAATAGGCAATACAAATAGCGTTAATAAGGTCTTGGGCACTTAATACGATGATATATCGTCGAGTTACTTCACCTAATAAAGTTAATGTTTCAATTTTTCGTTCAGCTTTTAATAAAACACTTCGCTCAGAAATGACACCAATCCTAGCCTCTCGTTTATCTGCCATTTCAATTACTGAGGATAAAGAAACAGTAAATTCCGCACCATCAATGCCATTTAACTGTCCTATTTTCAACGTCAAAACCTAACTCGTAAGCAGGTGCTAGAGCTTGCGTTTGTTGTTGCCCATCAAGAGACTGCTGCCGATATTTAAATGCCTTAAGTCTGGGATTATTTGCCAAGGTTGTTGTATTGCTTGTGTGAGGGTTAGCGAATTAACCGTTGATTTGTCTTGTGCTACTTTCAAAGTTTGCGCTAATGCCTCTGAACCATTGAAATTATATTATTGAAAAATCACACTTGAAAATCACGTTAAGTTTTGACTTTAGGTTGATAGCTTGACAAACTATATTAGGAAATAACATTTCATTGGAATACTTTTTGAAAAATAGGTTGTTAGTAAGCATATTCTTATTAGTGTCGATTGTTTTACAATCGTTCGCTTCTATTGCTTCACCTGCTGAAAACCATCAAGTAGATGTTGAACACCTTCAATCTGTTCATGTACATGCCAACGATAATGCTCTTCAGGAAACAGACGAAGCTGGACATGATATTAAAGATTGTCATCACTGCGGTCATTGTAGCGCCTCTCACTCAGTCTGGATGACGGTTAAAAACTCAATTAAAATTTTTAGTGTTAATTCCTTTGAATCTTCCCTTTATCTTGTAAAGTCCCCTTCAAAATATATAGAAACAACGTTTCGTCCTCCCATTTCTTATTTGACTTAACTTTTTTGGGCCGTTTTCGGCTAAATTTTTAATTAAAATTAAGAAATATTATATGTATATATTTAAAAATCATACAGGTTTTTTCCTGTTTGTGAGCTTTGCTGCTCTATCATTTCAATCGGTTGCACAAAACCGACAGAATGATACTTGGGTGGATTCCCAAGTTAATAAAAATCCGGCAGTAATAGAAGCGAGAGAATTATTAAATTCTTCAGCATTTAAAGCGAAAAGTTTAAATCAGCCAATTTATAATCCTAATCTTGAAACAAGTTATGAAAGGGAAGGTGATGGCAATAACTATTCAATCGGTTTCAGTCAAACCATCGATTTAAATGATAAAAAATCCATCAATAAAAATATTGGAAAGCTATCCTATATAGCTGATCAGAACCGCTTAAAAGCAATTTTTGAACAAACGAAAGCTGATGCATTAACTGCATTGATAAAGTGGCAGTTCGCTCAAAAGAATGCAGCGTTGGCTTTTGAACAAGAACGCCAATTGCAGCGACTTTTGACCATCGTTGATGAAAAAAAATCGGCAGGCATATTAGAGCCTCTCGATGTTGAGTTAATCTACCTGAACCTTTCTAAAACACTCATCTCAATTTCAGAAAACCAAATAAAATTGAAAGAAACAGAAGTGAAAATTAAGGAATTATTGCCTGATTGGACTCCTGAGAAAGTGGTTATACCTGTAAATGGCTTAGGTCTTTCTAATTACAGAATCGACCCGAATTGGATTGTTCAACACCCTGTAGTAGAGCTGGCCAAAACAGAGTGGAAAGTTAAACAAATATCCACTCGACTCATTGAAAAAACGTCTAAGGCTGATCCAACCATAGGGTTAAGTGCAGGGAAAAATGACCGAGAAAATATTGTCGGTATTACCTTCTCTATGCCTATCAATATTAGAAATAACTACTCTGATGAGATCAAAGCTTCCTATAGTGAAGCGTTAGCTGCTGAAGCAAAATTTCAATCTGTCTACCGCCAACAAACCTTTGTTGCAAAGGCGAATTACGAGTCACTCTTGACGAGTAAAAAGTACTTTGAACAATGGCGTACTTTAACGGCAGGACGAGCAGATAACAGTGCAAAGCTTTTAAATGTTAGCTGGGAATCGGGTGACATTAGTACGTCAGATTACCTTACTGGCTTATCTCAACGAGCTGATGGCCTTTATTCAGGTATTGAATTGGAGATGCAGTTTAAGTTAAGAGAAATTTATTTTCTTTTAAGCATCGGCCAAATATCACATTTAAAAATATAAAACCTCGTTATCTAAAATTAGTAGATAACGCTATTGGTGAGAATTATGAAAAAATTTAACAGAAAAAAAATATCAATTATTACACTTATTTCCGTATTTATAGGAGTTACTAGCAATGCTTACTCGGCAGAAACTATTGATGCTTCATTGCCGAAATCTCAAGTCAAATCGGTACAGAAAGAGGAACAACATAAAGGAGATGAACATAAGAGTGAAGAAGGACATGACGAACATAGTGATCATAGTGAAACTAAAGAACATGATGAACATGATGAACATCGTGAGCATAATGAAACTAAAGGGCATGATGGTGAAACGGAAGATAAAGGACATACGGAGTCTGAAGAAGGCATAACTCTGTCGCCAGAGAAAATGTCGATAGCTAACATCATTGTTGAGTCGATTTTACCTAAGATACATTTCAACACGGTCTATGCCCCAGGTGAAATAAAAGTTAATGGCTATAAAAGCTATGTTGTATCGCCTCGAACTGAGTCTGTCATCATAAAAAGACATGCAATATTGGGTGAACATGTTAATAAAGGTCAAAATTTGGTCACGCTTTTTAGTGAAGCCATGGCTCAAGCTCAAGCTGACTACCTCATTGCTTCAACTGAGTGGCAGCGTGTTAAATCACTAGGAAAACAAACAATAAGTGAGAGTCGATTACTGAATGCGGAAACAACGTTTAATGCATCCTATGGCCGACTTTTTGCGTTTGGTTTAACAGATGATGCCATTAAAACCATTTCAAAGAGCAATACCACTTCATTTGGGCAATACTCTTTAACCGCTCAACGTGCGGGTATTGTGTTAAGTGATGATTTCTCTCAAGGACAGCGTGTTGCAGCGGGTGATGAAATTATGCTTTTAGCAGATGAAAATGACTTGTGGGTAGAGGCTAAAGTTGCGGCTAGCAAGAAATTGAATTTATCGATAAATTCACCTGCTATTGTGAATTTAGATGGGCAGGATTATAAGGCTAAAGTCATTCAAGAAGCACACACCATCGATCCAATTACTCGAACACGGATTGTAAGATTATCGGTAACAAACAAGGATGACAATTTACATTCAGGCATGTTCGTTAAAGTAAATTTTCAGTTTGAAACTGATACTCAAGTGATGGCTGTACCTGAAGATGCTTTAATACGTGGGGCTGATGGTGATTGGACCGTTTTTGTAGAAGACCACCCTGGTGAGTTTAACGCTATAGAGGTTGAGTTAGGACAAACATTTGGAGATTACCGAGAAATCATTGGCTTAAACAGCGGTAGTCGCGTGGTAACTAAAGGAGCATTTTTTGTGGCTTCTGAAATAGCTAAAGGCGGATTTGATCCGCACAACCACTAGGAGTAACCACTATGTTTAATAAAATGATTGATTGGTCTATCAATAATAGACTACTGGTATTAATTGCTTTAATTGTCACCTTAATTGGTGCGGTTATGGTTATTCCTAAGCTTAATTTAGATGCTTTTCCTGATGTGACAAACGTGCAAGTAGCCGTAAATACAGAGGCTCCAGGGTTAGCTGCGGAGGAAGTTGAGCAACTAATTACATATCCTATTGAAGCGGTTATGTATGCTTTACCCGATGTTGAGCAAGTGCGTTCAATATCTAAAACAGGATTATCAGGTGTAACTGTTGTCTTTAAGGAAGGCACCGATATCTATTTTGCTAGGCAGCTAGTGTTTGAGCGACTACAAGCAGCAAAAGAACTCATTCCAAAGGGCGTTGGTACACCGGAGATGGGGCCAAACACTTCGGGGTTAGGCCAAGTTTATCAATACTTACTTATCGCAGACAAAGGCTCTGAATATGATTCAATGTCTTTAAGAAGCTTAAATGATTGGATCGTTAAATTACTGATAATGCCAGTAGATGGTGTCACGGATGTACTGTCATTTGGTGGTAATGTTAGACAATATCAAGTCAATGTCGATCCCTCTAAATTACTTTCTTATCAAATATCTCAAGACGATGTCGTTCAAGCGTTAGATCGGAACAATGCTAATGTGGGCGGTTGGTATATGAACCGAGGCCAAGAACAGTTAGTCGTTAGGGGTACTGGTTGGTTTAAGAGTGGTGAAGCAGGCATAGAAAACATTAAACAAGTACCTGTGAAAAGTGTCGAAGGCACCGTTGTTACTGTAGCTGATGTTGCGAAAGTTGAGTTAGGTAGTGAAATTCGACAAGGTGCAGCCACAATGACTCGACGAGCTGAAAACGGTAATGTTGAGCAACTAGGTGAAGTAGTCTCAGGTATTGTCTTAAAGCGCATGGGTTCCAATACCAAGGCGACTATTGATGGCATAAACTCACGGATTGATTTGATTAATCAGGCGTTGCCTGATGGGGTGAGATTTGAAGCATTTTATGACCAGGGCGACTTAATAGAAAAAGCAGTTAATACGGTTGTTGAAGCATTAGCACTCGCTTTTATCTTCATTGTCATTGTAATTGCTTTGTTCTTAATGAATTTAAGAGCTACGTTTTTAGTGCTTATCTCTATCCCAATATCAATTAGTATTGCCTTGATGGTGATGGCTTGGTGGGGCATATCTGCCAATTTAATGTCTTTAGGTGGTATTGCTGTTGCCATTGGTATGTTAGTTGATGGCTCTGTGGTGATGGTAGAGAATATGTTTAACCATCTTAATAGGCCAGATGCGACCCATCTAAAAAATGTAGAGTCACGTGTCCCTCATGACGATGAAGATCCTCACCGAGTAGAGGGAGATGACCATGGTATAGACTTACGATTAAAACAGGCAGGTAAAGAAGTTGCTCGGCCCGTCTTTTTTGCAGCGTCCATTATTATTGTTGTTTTTATGCCGTTATTTAGCTTTGAAGGTGTTGAAGCTAAGCTATTTCAGCCGATGGCTATCAGCATAATTTTAGCGGTAGTCTCTGCCATTATGGTTGCACTATTAGTCGTTCCGGCTTTGGCAACGTTTATGTTTAAAAAAGGCATAAAACAACGGGAAAGCTTTGTGCTTAAACCGTTAGATAAATGGTATAAGAAAGGGCTTAAAATAGCACTAACAAGAACTAAGTTGGTCATTATTACCTCCGCACTGCTTGTTATATCAGCCTTAGCAATTATTCCTCAAATTGGCACTGAATTTGTACCGGAATTGGAGGAAGGCACCATCAACTTGAGAGCTACGTTAGCACCATCATCTAGTTTGGAGACTGCCTTGTCGGTAGCGCCTATACTTGAAGAAAAATTAATGGCGTTTCCCGAAGTGACCTATGCATTAAGTCGAATTGGTCGAGCGGAAATTGGTGGAGATCCAGAGCCTGTTAATAACATTGAAATTTATATCGGCTTAAAACCTGTTTCACAATGGACAAGCGCTTCTAATCGATATGAATTACAAGATTTAATGGAACGTGCATTAGAAGTTCATCCCGGACTTTTATTAAACTTTTCTCAGCCCATAGCCACACGTGTCGATGAGCTTTTATCAGGCGTGAAAGCGCAACTGGCAATTAAGCTCTTTGGACCAGAACTCGATGTATTGGCGAGTAAAGGCCAAGAGATTGAAGCTGCAATCAAAACTATTAATGGTACACGTGATGTTGCACTAGAGCAGATAGTGGGTGAGGCACAACTCGTCATTGATCCAAACAGACTACAATTATCGCGATTTGGACTGTCGGTAGGTGACATTATGGACGTAGTTCAAAATGGTATTGGTGGAATAGAAGCAGGACAAATTATCAATGGTAATGAACGTTATAGTATTTATGTTCGCATAGCAGAGGAGTATCGTAAAAATATAGAGGCTATTGCTGATATTAGACTTCAATCTCCTAGTGGTGCATGGGTACGTTTAGGTGATGTGGCAACTGTTACTTATCAATCGGGTCCTCCGCAAATTAGACGTGATGATGTTCAACGCAGAGTGGTTATTCAGGCCAATGTTCAAGGTCGTGATATGGGCAGTGTTGTTGCTGACATTAGGACTGCAATTGCAGAGAAGGTTGAGCTACCAACGGGGTATTCCATTGTGATAGGTGGCCAATTTGAAAATCAGCAACGTGCGCAAAAGCGACTTGCTATTGTTGTGCCTATTTCTTTAGCGCTAATCGCACTACTGCTTTACTTTGCCTTTGGCTCAGTGGGTCAGGCTATGCTGATATTAGTTAACGTGCCACTTGCTGTTATTGGTGGTGTTTTCTCGCTTTATCTCTCTGGGCAGTATTTGTCTGTGCCAAGCTCTGTTGGTTTTATTACGCTGTTCGGTGTTGCCGTTTTAAATGGTGTCGTGATGGTTGAAAGTATTAACCAGCGCATTAAAGATGGCTTGGACAGTTCTAAAGCAATATTTGAAGGTGCAACGTCAAGATTGAGACCTGTTCTTATGACTGCAATCACCTCGGCTTTAGGATTGATCCCGATGTTAATGTCTAACGGTGTTGGCGCAGAAATACAAAGACCGCTGGCAAGTGTGATCGTAGGAGGGTTGGTTACAGCAACCTTACTGACACTCTTTGTTTTACCTGTGTTGTATCCTTGGTTTTCAAAGAAAAAAATAGAATTGTTAAGTCGTTAATGAGGTAGATAAATAACAATCCCATTTCATCATAGTTATGGGATTGTTTCCTCGTTTAGGTCGCTAAATACAATTACAACAAATTAAGACAACTTAAGTAAAGTTAACAAATAAGGACTGTTTTTATGGGTCACCACCATGGTCACGATCATTCCCATACACATGACGGTAAGCTAAGTTTTGCTGTTTTTATTAATATTTTGCTAACGGTAGTACAAATAATTGGTGGGCTTGTATCAGGTAGCTTATCTCTTATAGCAGACGCACTGCATAATTTAAGCGATGCAGGTGCTATTCTCATCGCTATTGTCGCAAGAAAAATAGCTCGAAAGCCTGCTAGTAGCAATATGACTTATGGGTTTAAGCGTGCTGAAATTATAGGTGCGTTAATCAATAGTACAACGCTGATTATTGTTGGTTTTTATCTTATTTATGAAGCTATATTTAAATATTTTAACCCAGAGCCGATAGATGGATGGATCGTTGTTTGGATTGCGACAATTGCCTTGGTAATAGATGCGGTAACAGCATGGCTAACCTATAGATCGGGGGTGAAAAACAACTTAAATTTAAAAGCCGTATTTATTCATAACATGTCAGATGCTTTTGCGTCTATTATCGTTATCGTAGCAGGCACGCTTATTATTCTATACCAATGGTATTTTGTTGATATCATCGCGACAATTGCAATATCCATCTATGTGATATATCACGGTTTATCACTGGCTAAACAGACAATTAAAATTTTAATGCAGGCAGTACCAGATGACATTGATATTGAAGAGTTATGTACTGTGATTGAATCTCTCTCTAGCGTAAAAAAAGTTAATCATATACATGTGTGGCAACTCGATGACAATAAGAAATTCTTGGAAGCACATGTCACTTTAGAGATAGACCAAATCGATAATGGTGTGATTCAAATTAAAAAAATTCTCGTTAACCAATATGGCATTGACCACTCGACTATAGAAAGGTGTATCGCAAATCAAGAAACCTTAGACCATTGTTATCACCCGTAGTGAGTCAGTTTTATTGAATCTAATTGACGTACCTTAGAATTAACACTCTATTTTATGACAACTTTGAAATATTCTAATGTTCGCTGAAGTGGATGTACACCTAACATTGTGGTCAAGTAAAACTGACTACAATGTTAGTTTTTTAACTCGTAAAGGGTGATGTCGCCATAGAGTATCAACGCTTTTGACTACTAATTCTCTATTTAACATATTGTGGTTATGTGCATAAACGTGATATTTTTCGCGTAAATTGCTGTCCCACTTGTTTGGCAAGGATTATAGAGGATGCATTGTTTATATTTTGTAAATTATCCTGACTTTAACCTTTTTGAAACTTTGGAAATTGTTGTACGAGAACAACTTAAAATATGCTGAATATAATCATAGGATTTTTTATCTAATAACATCCCTTCAATTTTTTTCTGCAATTCTACATCGAGTGGTCTTCCACGGTATCGCCCCTCAGACTTCGCTTTAGCAATCCCTTCATGTTGACGGCGTCTTCTGTCTTCGTAGTCCTTTCGGGCAATTGCTGCCAGCATGTCGAGCATCAAATCATTAATAGCTGATAACATTCTTTCTGTAAATTCATCTTTAACGACTGCTGCAAACTGGTGACTAGTTGGTAAATCTAATGAAACGATCCTTAAACCTTTTGTTTTTATGATGGCCTTGAGTGAAGACCAATCATCATCTTTTAATCTGGATATACGATCTATTTGCTCAACTAGTACAACATCGCCTTTTTGGGCTATTTCAAGCAACCTGAATAATTCTGGCCTTTCCAATTTTGCTCCGGATTCATTTTCTGCAAAGAATGCAGATATTACCAAATCATGTTCATTGGAAAACCGTAACAATGCATCTTTTGCGCGAGTAGCATCTTGCTCTTTTGTTGAAGCTCGCAAATAAGCATAAGTTCGAAAATTGCTCATCGTGGAAATAGTCCATTTTATATAGTCTCTTTATGTCAGTCCATTATACATAGTGTTCAGGATTTAGTGGACTATAATAACACGGGGTTTCAAGAAGTTCTGTTAAGGTATACCTTAATGAGACTTTGTAAAAGAGCGTATATTTATTATCACATAGTTTGTTTGTTCAATCGACACTATCAAGTGTTTCAATACCATTGAGCAAACCGATTAAATCAATTTCCTTACGATCTTTATTAAAGGCATATTCACCATTCAAGTTTATATGCTGCCAAGCGACAGGCGATAACCTTGAAATAATATCAACTACGTCTTGTCTGCCGTTCTTTTCTTGAATTTGTAAAAATGCCGATAATAATGCTGAATTATAATAAATAATACAGTTTGAAATAAGTCGAGCGCAGTCGTTCCATTGTGATACTTGATAATCATTACCACCTCGAAATTTATTACCGTTTACGGAAGTTATAGCCCGTTTCAACTGGTGATAAGCTTCACCTCTGTTTAATGCTTGCTGGACATAATGGCGCAGTGTTGAATTATCAACATACTCCAACACATAAATAGATTTAATTAATCGATCGTATTCATGCAAAGCAGACAACGTGCGGCTCTTGCCATTACTAATCTTTCTAATAATTGTGCTTTGAGTCGTTGTTTTACGGCTCAGTGAACAAATGATATGCTGAATATTATCCCACTCTTCAGCAATTAATTTATGGTTAATATCTTTCTTTAACTGAATACGGCCACCGTCTTCTTCAGTCACCTCAAATAAATTAAAAAATACCTTTTTCATTTTTGCGTATCGAGGGGCGAACGTATAACCAAAAAAATCTAGAATGGCGAAGTTAACATTGTTGGTACCATGCGTGTCGGTCGATAACGTATTTGGCTGTATATCTGATGAATTGTTATAAAGTAAATCGAAAGCAAAATGCCCCTCATACTCATTCGCGCCAATCACTTGCGTACTTACGGGGACATGGTTTGAAATCAATGTGAGTGCAGAAACACCTTTACCTTTAGAAAAGTATTTAGATGAATAACGCGCCTTAAAGGTATTAATTCGACACTCAAATTTTTGACCATCGATACTTGAAAATAATTGGTTATCATCAACATGGTAATATGAAAATATTGGTAACATTGCTATGCCATTAGAAACCTTATCATTCGACTGAGTTAACGTTTCATATCGAATATAACTATCATCTACACTACGTAATTTACCTATTGAACGGTCGGAGATATTCGCCATTTTATATAAACCGTAATTTGTACCATTCGCTAAGATGCAAGCGATCAGATCTTCCTTATTTGCCGATGCTTTTTCTTTGTTGACAGAGATGTGAGTGAATGATTTTAAATAGTCAGTCTTTTGATCAACAAACAACATGAGTTCAACAATACCCATATGTTGTATTTGATTATAAAGAGGATTTTCGATACTCTCATGCCATCGGATGTTTGGAATTGACCACTTAAGTTCGGCCTTACCAGGAATAAACTCAACGTACTTATTATCGCCACTAAAAATGTGTTCACTTACTTCCTTCAGCTTATCTTCTAGCTGTTGGCTCTTATCTGCTAATGTCTGGTTAATGGAAGTGCTCAACTTATCAAGCCCTGTATTTTCAATGATTTCAGCCTTGTTTTTCCATTCTTTAGGTTGGATCAAGTCAGAAGTTAAGCTTCTATTATTAACACTCTCTTTAACGGTTAGGTTGTTACTATGAAATAGTTGCTCTGCTTTTCGGTAAAGGAAGTATTCAAATCGATTGGCAATTAATTTGGTATTATCATCTTCGAAATATTCACGGTCACTTTTAGGTATCACATCGATGTTAATTGTTTTTATCATTTTGAACGCCCCTAATTCTTCGTGAGCAGTAGTGTACTGTTCACGCAATTCATCTTTTAGGTGAATGAACTCAATATCAATAGACAAGAAGAGTGAACGGATAAGTTTTTTAATTTTACTCGATTGTTTATCGATAAATTGCCATTCATATTGACGGCCATCAAAGTCATTGTTATCTAGATGATCACTTAGTAACTTAATACTCTCTGCGGGGATAAGCTCAAAGGCTTTCTTACGCACATCACCAAAGCTAAGGTTATCGTCCATGTCGGCATCGATAAAATACTTTAATAAACTACCCGCAGATTTTAATTTAGTGCGAACGATAGTGACATCTTCTACAATACGCTGTTTTGCGTAGCCCTTGGCTGATTCCGTTAACTTATTGATCATATAGATAAAAGCAGAAACTAAATTGTCATTGGTTTCTCGGTACCTAAAAAATAAATAACAAACAAGATATAAAATAGTTTGGCTGTCATCGTGTCTTCTGAGTTTATACACTGTCTTGTGTTTAACTAATGACGCGTAGTATTCAAGGTTTTTAGGTGATAGCTCCAATTCAGTAATAAGCACTTTAATTTCTGGATAAAGTGAACGTATAATTTTATGTGTCTTCAACTCTTGTGCAATTTGACTGGCCGAGAAGTCTTTAGCCATCTTTTTTAATTTGGCTAAATCTGTAAAGGTATTATTTGATTCCAGTAATTTAAGTAACGTTGCTTTTGTGGGTGGTGTTAAGTTTTCATTGAGAACAACTTCAATACGATTTCGTTCATTTGATAATACCGTTGATATAGTATCTTGCAGTGTTGTGTAACCCGCTAGCGCTATTCTATTTTGACCAAAATATGCAATGCACTCATCGAAAACATATCTAGGCTCTAAATTGATTTTTACAACATCATTAAGTCTGTTAATTAATAATGATTTATCTATTTTACTTTTGTAGATTGAAAAACTGGCATATTTAAGTAATTTATTAACTAATATAGTTTTCGTTGCTGGTGATAAATTTACTCTAAATGTTTCCTTATCTTGAAAATACTTGCGCTTTATATAATCATAATCAGCTTCTACATCGGCAAATGAAAAGTTAAAAATTATAGGGCGTGATCTGAAGTAGCCTAAAAGTAGAATAAAATAAATTCGCGCTTCAATTAATCGTGATTTATTGATGATTTTTTTTGTTTCGCTGTCTAAAGAAAAGTATTCCTCTCTATCAGAGTGATTAAAGTTTGGGAGGGTGTAAAGTTCGGTGATTTCAGATTGGCTAAGTATGTGAATACGTTTAGTGTTTTGAGTGACGATGATTATTTACCCTAGGAATGTTTTTCATTATCATACATCAATCAATTGTGTGAAAAATAGGCTTAATAGCAATTTCGAGGGGATGGGCACAAAACCCCTACTTGCAAAATGCGGGTTCGAGACCCAGTAGACTATTCGAGTGTGGTGCTTGGAGTCCTTTGTCGCGTTCGTTCTTGTTATCGGTCTCTCAACAGAGGAGCCTTCATTCAATCGAACTACGACAAGGAAAGCTTAAGTTGCTGCTTAAGCCTGGGTCTCACATTACCCGAAAAGGGTTTAAAATAGTAATTTAGATGGGTGTATTATCCATACAAGGCATTTAAACGGAATTAAAACAGTGGGTTAAGTTTCGTATCTCAACATTGTAACCCACTATTTTAATCCGCTTAATGCGGCGTTATAAGGCAAGGAGAGCTAGTGGCTAATCGTAAATTTGTTTCAGAATTCGGACTTAATATGTTGAATGGATTAAGGTTGCTTCTTCAACAAGAGCACCTTAGTTTGATAGATCAAACAGGAATCAAACCCCATATATATATTATCTCTCGTAGACCCAGAATATCCATAGTCCCTGAATCCATTAAATGCGAAGGCGATTTAATTTCAGGTATATTTAGAAAACAAATTAAAGATACATTTGAAGAAATTCCTTTTAAAACTAATAACTACTTAGGAACCACTGATTTAACTTTTAAATCAGAATATCCTTACACTGAATATGAGGTTATTGATAATAAAACTCAAAAGCTTCTAGCAAACGGTAAATCAGCATTGCTTTTAGCTAAATTAAATCCAGACTATCAAGCTCACCTTGATCTTGAAATTCTTTATGTTGGTCAATCGTATGGTGTAGAGGGGGCTAGAACTGCCGGAGAAAGACTAAAAAAACATGAGACACTGCAAGGTATCTACTCAGAGGCAATTAGAAAATCACCTGACCAAGAAATTTGGTTGTTTGTTTCGGAGTTTGAAGAAATATTGTTAGCCTCATTTGACGGTAGGCACGATGAGTATGAAACAACAGAAGATCAAGATAATACACATATAAAGAATGTTTTGAATAACGAGATGACGGAACAGCAAAAGATCAACTTTACAGAAGCTGCTCTTATTCGTCATTTTCAACCACCTTACAATAAAATATATAAAGATACATTCCCAAATCCTGCCCACAAAACGTATTCTGAGTGTTACGATATTGACTTAAATATGGTTTGCGTTGAACTTCAAACAGATGAATTAGCATTTCGCTTTTGGAGTGAAAATGTGCCGCCCAACTGGCTTCACTTTTGTTCATTCCCTCTGCACTCCAAAGAAGAGAGGATGTATATGTTTGAGATTGATGGAGAAGTTGCCTTATAACAAGCTGTTAAAGCGGGACAAATTACAGTTGGCTGTTTCGCTCCGTTCACATTATAGCCAACTACAATTCGCCCCTTAACAGGGCGTTGGTATGACTCCCCACGTCAAGTTAAACCGTAAAACATCCTGCTTTTTTTCGAGCCATGATTTTTCTCTTTTCAAGTTGAGTGAGTTAACGCATAGAATGAAGCAAGTAATTTCGTCGGTTATCATGCTGATATTCGTGGATTATTAACCTATTGGCTAACAGCGCCTACCTTACTTTTTCCGTCGTGACACCTAATTTCAGTCTATGCTCGTGGTTCAATGGCCGTTAGGCTATTGCCATCCTAACGCCCTCGGTGGTTGTGCCACATCCGATGCTTGACTCCATGCGCTAACTCAAAACTTTTTCTCATTTAATCTTTTCTCTTTTTCATGTTGTTTCTTTATTTACGACTCACTTTTTGATTATGCTGGTACCCTTGAAATACGCGTACTTGGGTCAACAGGCACTAATATTACTTCTCGTGATATCGCCCAAATATATGCGAGCATTTCACGGGCAATGGCAGCGACAACAATATTACGATGCTTACCGCGTTGCATCAGGCGTTTGTATCGTCGGCAAAGCCTTAGTTGGGCTTTCCAAGCAATATCAATAACGACCTTAGGCAGTGTTTCTTGCCGCTTTTGTAGCTCGGTTGACACGTTTGCGTTGTGCTTATAGGTTTGAGCCCCTTCAATTAATAATCGACGTGCTCGGCCATTACCACATTTAGTGATGCCGCCTAGCTTTCGATTATCCCCACTTGAGTTTTCTTTGGGAACTAATCCTAAGTAAGCCATTAGCTTTCTCGGGTGGTCAAAGCGTCTTAAATCACCTAACTCAGCAATGGTACCTACAGCGACTAAAAAACGAATACCTCGCATCGCTTGCAATGCTTGAACGACGGGATAATAGCGCCATAGTTTTGCTTGATGTGCTAATTCATTAACTAATCGTTCAACGCGCTTAATACGTTCGGTAATGGTTTGTATCATTTCTTGCAGCACAATTTGTTGGCTTGGATGCGGCAAAACTAACTCAGTTAGCCAACGTAAATGTTGATTTGACCAATTGTCATTCACTTTGCAGGTGATGTTGTTGCGCAGAAATAAACCTTTAAGTTGGAATTTAGCATCTTTTAAGTCTTTCATAGCGGTTTCTCTTGCCCTGGATAAATCACGTATTGCTTCGTCTTCAGGCTCGGGGACATAAATCGGGGTTAGCTCCTCGTCTTTAAGGAGTTTGGCCAACTTCATTGCATCACGTTTATCGGTTTTGACTTTATCTCCTGGTTTTTTAGGGATAAGCGATGGCGCAACGACATAACAGCAATGACCTAAACTTGTCAGTAGACGGTAAATCCAATAGCCACATGGACCTGCTTCATAAACAAAATGCAATGTCGCATTAGGGTATTTAGATTGATATTGCCGAGCAAGTTTAGTGATTGCTGCTTTGGTTGTTTTAATTTTTCCTTGATGAACAGTTTTTGCGCCACGTTGGTCTTCAATGTGTGCAACTTCAGTAGATACTTTATGGGTATCTAAGCCAATGAAAAGTATGTTATGTTTATTCATGCTAGCCTCTATTTTATATTGTTGATAAATATATTATGGCTCTGGTTTGTAAAACTAACCCACGAATTTAGAGGCTAGCACTTTGTGGGGAGTCATTATGTCTAAACCTCTAAATCAACGTTTAGAGTATAATTCAAACTTTAAAAGGAACTTAAAAAATGAGTGAAATAATTTTATGTAATCGAAATTTTAGCGCAAGTGCGTTTAAAAATGACTGTGGTATTGAAATTGAGCAGGCTTCTTCTCTTACATGTCCTAATCCAGAGTTGATTATTGCTAATAAACCTTATTTATTACAAAACGGTCATTCTACTATTGGTGCAACTTCACTAGCAAAATTGTCCAATCCTTCAATTGCAAAAAATCTTACAAACTTAGCTTTATCTTTTGGTGGAGATAATCTAATAGCGCTTTCTACTATTACTTCTAAATTACAAGAGTACAATGTAGGGTTGATGGGTGCATCAGCCAGCGTTTACGCTAATAGAATGGGTGGTTTTGTTGGAGCAGTAAAAGACTACCAATCGGCTTTAATGGAATATCGTCAAGTATCAATAATTAAATCTCCTGCTAATGTAGCAGCTAAGCAAAAAGCAAAAATATCTTTTGATAAAATGCAGAATGGCTTTAAGCACGAGATAAAAGTAGTAACAAGCCACGTAAAATCAGGTCGTGGTACGCCTATGACTAATTTTGATAGAGGTGCAAATATAGCTAAAAGCAGCAGAAGCATTGCTAAACTCGATTTAATTAACCCTGTTCAAGCCGACAATATTGTTAAATTGGCGAAACACGCTAAATTTTTAGGTAATGGGTTAGCAGTTATCGACTTTGGTAGTCGTGTGGGTAATATTCATAATAGTTATAAAGCTGACGCCAATTGGGAGCGTGAAATGTTTATTGAATCAAGCAGTTTTGCTGCTAGTGCAATAACGGGGACTTTAGTAGTTGAAGCTGGCTTAGCGATTCTAATTTTTGCAACACCAGTTGGTTGGATGGGCCTTATCGTTGGTGGCTTAGCTGTTGCAGGTACCGCAGCAATAACTTCTATTGCTGTTAACAATGAGTTTAAAAGTAATAGCGGCAAATGGTATGACTCTATAATGACATTAGTGAATTAGATATGAGTTTATTTTCACAGCTATTAGCCGTTTCTGCCGCAATTGGTTTTTTTGCATTAATTTTTTATGTTGTATTTGGTCAAGTTACAGTGCGTAAGCTTAGAAAAAACCCTAAAACAAAAGACGCTCTTGGAAGTGAGCTGGCAAGTGGTTGGGATATTTTAAATGTGGCTAAAGCAATGGCTCTTCCTATTTCATGGAGTAAAAAGTTTGAGAATAGTCCCTTATCATTTATGTATGCTAATTCAAACGTTGTACTTAAGCACACAAATAAATTAGATCGCTTTTTAGGTATATTATTTTTTTGGTTATGGCTAGTCTCAGGCAGTACGATGATATTTTTAATACTTTTAAAATATTTAGGTGTTTTTTCACAATAGAGGCTTAACAAGAAAATCAACAAGGACTAAAAACAGCGGGCTGTTCGCTTTGCTCCATTTTAGCCCACTATTTTTAGCCTGTTATTTGGGCGTTAGGTATTTAGGAGATAGTTGCAACTCTTGGTCGACTATACTACTTGACAATAAAATATCCGAAGCGATATAGTGCTGCACTTAAAGTAATCAAGGATGATTGTTAACTATCCCTTAGTTAATATAATCTCTTAATAATATGGAGTATAAAATGGATTTAGCCACCGCAAACCCGCAAAAAAATGCCCTTACCTTAGAAAGATTTGAAGAACATTTACATAAAGCGATTGATAAACCAACCACAAATTTTCGAATGAGAAGAGTGGGTCCTTCTAGGCAAGGCAGAAGAAGAGAAGTAAAAGTTCATAATGGCGCTCACCGAGCAACATGGGCTAAAACAACCATTAATAGTCGTTTAAGAACCATCAGCATTAACGTATTTCTTAACTTTAAGCAAAATAATTTAAGGCAGGCAGATTATAGTAAATTAAAAGCTCTCGCTATGGCGGGTATTAAACAGTATTGGTCTAACACTATCACGGTTGATGGGGTGCGCTTTAACGTAATAGTCAACGCTTTGCATAAAAGTAGCAGTGATGCCATTCCCGTTGATTTAATGATTGAAGAGAGCCCTGACTATGCTAGATCAATGAACCCCGCGATATTAGGTATAGATGCAAGTTTCGTTTATCAAAAAGGTATACAAGCTCTTGGTGCCCCAGAAAAAGCAATCGATGATGATTTTAAGCTTACTTCAGCGCATGAATTTGGTCATTCTGTTTTAATGTATGTTGGCGGTATCAGTTTATCTTGGGGTCATAAAGGCTCGACCAACGCGCTATTGCAAAATGTAAAATCATCAACTCCTGGATACCCAAACAAAGGTAAACTGGATTTAATGAAATACTATGATGCTAGTAAACGACAACCAGAAAAGCGTCAAAGAATAAATGACTCTATGGCAATAGAAATAGATGTTAAACGATTAATATGGAGTTCTGAAATATTATGGAAAGATTAAGAAATTGGTATAAGTATTTATTGATAATACTTATACCTATACTACTTAGTGCATGTTCAAATATTTACTGGGGAATTATTAAAAACAATACTAATGAGGTTATTAAAGTAAAGCTTACTTTAACAAACGAATACGGCACTCAGGTTTTGGAGCTTCTACCTATAGAATCTAAAGACAGTAGCATATGGGAATATGAACAATCATCACTTATAATCAGCAAAATAGATAAAGATTTATCTTTGGTTGAGGCAACGAATAGAAAAGGTTGCACTATTACTTTTGATCGCACAGCGATAGAGAAAAACGTTGAAAGCCATAGACAACAAATCGTGATTGAACCTCAAGACTTCATTGATGCTTGTGGAAAACAATAATAACCTAGATGAACATTCTGACTACTACCAAATAGCATCTAAAGAAACTATTTGGTAGTAGTCAAAGCATAAAATAATGTAGCTGAATTAAATACCTAACAAGGGTTTTCAAGTCGGACAAATTACAGTTGGCTTTTTGTTCAATGGTATGGACTCCTCACCTTTGACCAAATAGGTTAAGGTGAAGACGCGAATCATTAGGAGCCCAAACCATGAAAAATTCTACCACTATCAGTATCGATTTAGCTAAAACTGTTTTCCAAGTTGCCTTATTTAATAAATATGGCGTAATGAAATCTAATAATAAAATGAGCCAAGCTAAAATGGTTCAGTTTATCGCCCAGCACCCAGAAGCAACTATTTGCATGGAAGCATGCGGAACCGCTCATTATTGGGGGCGTCGTTTTCAACAAAGTGGTCATAAAGTATTACTTGTTCCTGCACATATTGCCGCAAAATACCGCACAGGTAATAAAAATGATGCTAACGATGCGTTAGCTATTTATGAGTCAATTAATCGTCCTAAAACTTATTTTGTCCAAGTAAAAAACCTTGATCAGCAAGACTTGGCAAGTTTACTTAAGCTACGACAAGGCTATGTAAAACAACGCACTCAAACAGCAAATAGAATAAGGGGCTTAGGCCTAGAATATGGGGTTAAAATTCCTAAAGGTATTGCTAAAATACGCAAAGATTTACCATGTTTCCTGGAAGATGCAGAGAATGAGTTGACGACGTCTAGTCGATTTATTTTAAGGGATCTACTCGATCAACTTTTGTTGCTGGATGGTCAAATTGATGAATCAACGAATAGATTAGTTGCTAGAGCTAAGGAAGTACCTGTTTGTATACGATTGATTGCGTTGCCAGGTGTTGCTTGGATAATTGCCAGTGCGCTTTATGCAAGATTGGGAGATGGCTCAGCGTATAAGTGTGGTCGTGATGCCAGCGCAAGCGTTGGTGTAGTTCCTGCTCATTCAGGAACGGGTGGAAATAATAAGTTATTAGGGATAACGAAACGAGGTGATAGGTGTTTACGCTCATTACTTGTTCATGGAGCACGTTCAGTTGTTAGTCGAATTAAAGACAAGCAAGATGGGTTGAGTTGTTGGATAAGAGAGCAACTATCAAAGAATCATTTAAACAAAACTGCGGTTGCTTACGCCAATAAGCTAGTCAGAATGGCATGGGCTATTTTGAAGAGTGGTGAAGAATATCGAACACCTTTAGCTCAGTAGTGTTTGATAAACCTTGAAAAAGTAACTAAGTTAACCGAGTATAAGCAGTCGTAAAATAATAATGTAAAGTGTATCAACGCACGCAAGGCAAAACCTGTGAGGCACGACGGTATTCAAATACCTCTTACTCGTTAAGGAGCTTTGTAAGTGGATTAAGCCATTAAGGTTCGGGGTAGCTCCCCATCAGAAACCGAATATACGTGAACTTGCTACATACATTTAAATTTATTACGATTAACGGCTTGCTATGCAAGAGGAGTCCATATACGTGCCTCACTTATTTTAGCCAACAGCAATTTGCCGCTTAAAACGGCGTTAGGTGCAAAGACAACTCATGCATTCGAGGCAACATGGATACATATAATCCCAATAAAGCAGTAGAACCCGAAAACTGGTTAGCCCTAGATGAAGCTACAAGAATTGAATTAGTTCATGATTTCCATATTGGTTTAGATCACGAATTAACCGAGGATGCTTTAAGTGTACATTCATCAATTCATGTAATAGTTGAAAATCAATTAGCTATGGAGGTTGATTTAATACCTGAAACTATTGCAAAACTTACAAGGCAAGGACTGAATCGGCATGAAGCCATTCATGCAATTGGAGCAATAATCACCGAAGATATTTTTAATGTTATGAAGGGAAATACGGAAGAATTTTCACCTAAGAAATACAGAAGAAAGCTTGAAAAGCTTACAGCAAAAAGGTGGTTAAAAGGGCAATATTAAATTTTGCACCTAACACAATCAAAAAGGACAGTCGCTCACACAATCAAAAAGACACAATCAAAAAGGACAGTCGCTCAAATTATATTAGGTTTGCTTTATAAGCGAGTGTCCTAGTTAAATTCACCGAGCAAGTTTAGTGATTGCTGCTTTGGTTGTTTTAATTTTTCCTTGATGAACAGTTTTTGCGCCACGTTGGTCTTCAATGTGTGCAACTTCAGTAGATACTTTATGGGTATCTAAGCCAATGAAAAGTATGTTATGTTTATTCATGCTAGCCTCTATTTTATATTGTTGATAAATATATTATGGCTCTGGTTTGTAAAACTAACCCACGAATTTAGAGGCTAGCACTTTGTGGGGAGTCATTATGTCTATGAGTTTAAGTATGAATCAAGCTTTGAAAGTGTCGATAACTGAAGGTTTTAAAAATACTGCTTTAGGATTTTTGAGAATAAGAAAAAATCTAAATGTCACTCATTTTTCAGACGTTGAAACAGAAGGTTATTTAAAAGAAATCCTATTATCAACCCCGCTTGAGGATATAGAATCGAAGGGTAAAAACCATTATTTCAAATGCATTAGTAAAAATGCAATTTTAACGGTTAACTCTCATAGTTTCACTATTATCACCGCAAAGGAAATAAACAAGAGTCCGCGGGTAAAAAACTCCATACAAGGCATTAAAGTCGGACTCGTAACAGTTTGCTCGGTTCCGCTTCACATTTTAGCAAACTGTTTCTCGCCGCTTAATGCGGCGTTAGCTGTCACAATCCACCAATGGAGTATTACAAATGAACTTGGAAGTTTTAGAATTTTTACTGGATAACGAAAACTATATTGAAGAAATGGCAAACGAAGCTGGTGTTGATTCAAGTGCTAGTGTTGGGATAGTTAAATTACTTCAAGCAAATGCCGGTGATTTGAGCATATTGAAAGGTAAGCAAACTTATCATTATGAAAAAGTCATCAAACCTTTACTTGAAAGTGTTCAATGTGCAGGCCCTATCGGAATGATCGAAGATGATGATGGTAATTGGGATACGAGTTGTATAAATGGCGGTATTGTTGATGATGAGTCTCTTTATCAAAGCTATTTAGAGGAAGACTTCAAGTGCCAAATTTGTCGTTATGACTCTGAAAACATGAGATGACAGCTAACAAGCAAATTAACTAGGACTTAAAACAGTTTGCTGTTTTTCGTTCCTCAAACATTTTAGCAAACAATTTTAAGCCTGTTATTTGGGCGTTAGCTGCAAATCATCTCTTATAGCCAGTATTCTCAAAAGCATTCCATATAGTATTTACTTCATTTGGTCTATCAGATAAAATTACAAAAAATAATTCAGCAAGGACAGCTAATGATTAAGCGTAAGAAACTCTTTATTTCACCTCTTCGTTTTCGTTCCTTTTTATTCTTAGTTATTTCATGTGCACTCATGTTCCCAATAATAAGCCAAGGAGTTGATATGTTTGGTTGGTTTAAAAAACAAGACGTATTTTTAAGTTCAGAAGTGAGCGGTGTAGTAACTGAAAATGGTAAACCCGTTGCCAACATAGAAATTACTCGCTCATTAATGTATATCGACGAAAAAGATCATCGTGACACTGCCACTACTGATGAGCAAGGGCATTTTCATTTTCCACAAAAGAGTATTCGTTCATCCATTCCGAGTAAGCCTTTTTCTGAGGATAGAGTGTCACAACAGATCACCATTAATCATGATGGCACGCTTATTCCTCTCTGGATAGCAACTCATGTTGGCATTACCGAAATACCTGAATACACTAAAAAGTTAGCTTTTTTGAACTGTGAATTAACCAACAAACGAGTGAGTTTTCAGTTTAAAAATAACAATCCCAATAATCGAGAATACCAAGCCTCTAGCATTTGTCGTTGGGATGATGACTACATCCCTTTTCTACTTTATGATGGGGAAAATCAGTATATTGTTGAAAATGGGGATTTTAATACACTAACGGATCGTTTTACAGGAAAGGAAGCAAAACTATGAATAAAACAATATCGCCAAGCATTGCGGCAAGTGTTGCCGATAGAGTCTATGATATTAGAAAATCAAAAGAATTTGTCGATGAATTCCATCTTGATTTTATACGTAATTTCAAAATTACTAACAGCCAAATACAAGGCATTAGTGGCGGTGTAATAAATCAAATACTTAATCGCAGTACAGGCTTTGCGTTAACAGCTCAAGGTATTTCTCCACAATTTAAAAATCATCATATTATTGGTGTTCGTGGCACTAAGTTTTCCTCATTTGCCGATTGGTTAACGAACGCTAATGTCGCAGTAACACTTGGCCCTAAAAACCTTGAAGTACATTCAGGTTTTCAAAAAGCTTTTAGCAGTATGCAATCTTCGTTTAACCAATACGTAACACAACATAAACCACAATGTTTACATATTGTGGGTCATAGTTTAGGTGGGGCAATTGCTGAATTAACTGCTATTTGGGCAAGTGAACGTGGCTTAGCAACTAAACTGTATACGTTTGGCGCACCACGTGTTGTACTTCAAAACTCCGCACATAGAGCATCTACTAATATAGAGCATTACCGTGTGACTCATGGCGCAGACCCTGTACCGAATGTACCTGTTTGGCCTTTTACTCATACCGTAGGTGAATATCAAACCGCAATGAATAGTGGCGCTTTTTTTAGTCTAGGTGCTCACTCTATGGCAAAGTCTGCGCCAGGATATGTCAATACTGTAAATGCTTATAAGGATTACAGTAGTATGGGGGCTGCGCTTAAAACACAACATTACAATCACATAGTACTTAAATATGAGCAGCGTCATAACGCTTCGTTTTCTCAACGGTGGCAGCAAATCATCACAGATGCGTTAGTGACACTTTTAAAGAAAACAGGGCAATATGCTCTTATTGTTGCACAAGCTTCTATCAGTGTAGGATTGTCATTTTACGATATACTTGCACGTTGCTTACACGAGACTATCGTGAAATCTAAAGAAATAGCGGAAGAATTAAGAGGTCTATTAGGGCACATGCTCGTGTTTTCAGGTAAGAGAAATCATGTGGTCAAAGATATGAGTGCTAAGTTTATTCGTTGGGTCTTAGAGTTAATGATAAAAACATTATATACCACAGCAAGGCAAGCTATTGAGCTTGTATTTTAATTTTTACGCCCATAATTGCAGCTAACAACACGCCCTGAGGTGGACAGCAAGTATTAAAACTTACTTTCCACCGCATATTTCAATAGTGGTGATCCCTTACTTTTCAAAGCGGCAAGGTAGGTAGGTTCATCATATGCCGTACTTGTTTTCCAACACCGAAATAATATCCTTATCCACTTAAAAGCCAATGCTCTAATTATCGTATTGTGCGGTTTTCCTTTAGCAGCTTGTTGTTGGTAATACGCTTTCGCCCAAAAAGAATAACGAACAGATAACCCCGCCGATTCAACAAAGGTTTGTCGTAAAAATTTAGTACAGGAGTAGCGCCAATGTATCCATTCTTTTTTACCGCTTCGCTCTGTTACAGGCGCTATGCCAGCATACTTTTGAACCTCTTCACATGACTGATAACGCTCTCTATTTGAGCCCATTGCGGCCAATAAACGCGGAGCTATTTGTGGGCCTGCACCAGGTAAACTGTCAAAGATGAACTTGTCCTTATGGTTTCTATATATTGCTTTTATCTCAACATCAAAGCGCTCAATAGCGACCATTAACTGTTTAAGTTGAGCGGTTAAACATTCAACGAGTAGTTTGTTAGGCGAGATAATCGCATTATCTGTGGTAAGTGCTTCTGCGCTTTTTATCTCCTGAATACGCTTTTCATTGACTGCTGGGTAACGTGAATTATGTTGGTTAAAAAAATCAATTAATGTTTGTTTTCTTGCGCGTTTGACTTGCTCAAGAGATGGCCAGCGCATGATGAAATCACAAAACACCTGAGTATCTTTTTCTTTAAACCAATCAAGTACATGTGGGTAATAATTTTTAAGGGTTGTGGTTATTTTATTAGTTAAGTTCAAATCAAAAAGGACAGTCGCTCAAATTATATTAGGTTTGCTTTATAAGCGAGTGTCCTAGTTAAATTCATAAATTTTGGTTCGGATCCAAACCTGAATTATTGCTTTCGATTAAAGGAAAGAAGACCGCTAAGCTTATTCCCCAAATTAAAGCAGCCATAGCGGTTTACCCTTGGCCAAATGAATATCAAGTTATTCCAGGTCCAAATAGTAATACCTTTGTCGCTTGGGTGGCTCTTCAAATACCAGAACTTGAACTAGAATTACCGTTTAGTGCCATTGGCAGTGGTTATGCCGATTAATGAGTGTAATTAACAAAATTACAAAATCAACAAGGTAAGTCGCTCAAATTTTCAAATTTGAACAACACAGACTTCTCAACTAAGGTTAATAAATAACTTGTATGAAGCGACCCTTTACAATCCTGTAAACTTTTTAACGTTTGTTGATTGGATTAAAAGAGTAACTTGTTCAATCTGAAGAAAATTGGGATTATTTCCTAATGAAACTTTATGTAATAGCCTCATTTAAGCTATACAATACTCTACAGTAGTGATGTTTGTTTTAAACCATCATAAAAACAATAACTAATAATAAGAAACAGACCATGAATGTTCTAAGTGCTTTTTTACTTAACGTTGCTATATATTCAATTTTCCCTCTGTTATTAACCACTGTAAAACCTAAATCACGCACGATCTTATTTTATGTATATATCAGTGCTGTATTAGTTTTAGGTGGCGTGCTCGGTAGTATTTATTCATTTAAGTTAAGCGAAAATATCGTTATTTCAGGCGGAACTATCGCTTTTGGTGCTTTCATGATGAGTATTACCATGCTGATAATAATTGAACGTAACGTCAGCGTTATCAATAATGTAATGAAGCTAGTTTTACTGGTGAATACGCTTACTTATCTTAGTTTTAAACTTTACAGTTTGTTGCTTGATTCAGATGTGGTTATTAATCATCTTAATATTTCGATAGATATATTTCAGACTTCTTTTTCAATGCTGTTAATAGGTGGAGGATTAATAATTTTAGAGTTATTAATCTTACTGTTTTTGTTTATTCAAATTCGTAAAGTTATCTTTAATATTTCTTTTCTTGCCTTTATTTATACTACTGCATTTATCGTTATTTTATGTATTGATGGTTTGCTATTTCCTCTGATTGCGATTGGTTTGGATGAAAACCTAAGCAATATCATCATGGATAATATAACCGGTAAATTGATACTAGCTTTAAGCTATAGTTTTCCTATGTTGATTTTTTATTGGGTATTTAAACGACATTTAGTGCTATTTCTAAAATCCCCCATACAGCTTAAAGATTTGATGACTGCACCAAGAAAAAAATTACTTGAAGAACTTCATCGTTACGAAATGCAGGATCAACAATTACGCCAAAAGAATTTAGAATTATTAGAATTGTCTAATCAGGATTCACTGACATCATTAGCCAATAGAAGAAAATTTGATGACGCCTTAAATATTGAATGGAAGCGGTGTGAACGTAGTAAAAAACCTCTAACATTGGTGATTGGTGATTTAGACTTTTTCAAGCAATATAACGATCAGTATGGTCACCAAAAAGGTGATCATTGTCTTAGAGCGATAGCAGTTCTGTGGGGAAAGTGTTTTAGCCGTCCTGCAGACTTGGCTGCTCGAATAGGTGGTGAAGAATTTGCCATGATATTACCCGAAACGCTGGCAGCTCAATGTGTTGATGAATTAAATCTGTTTATGCAAAGATTACAATCGGAAAAAATTCCCCATATAAAATCTACGGTGTCAGATTATGTCACCATGAGTATTGGAGTGGCTAGTGCTATCCCCAATAAAGATAGCTCTGCGAATGAGTTATTAGATTTAGCTGATAAGAATCTTTATCAAGCTAAACAGCAGGGAAAAAATCGTATTATTAGTACAAATAACTAAAAAAATAATAAGGACAGTCAATTAAATATTTAGCCCTTATGCTCAAATAGTGAAATGAGTTGAAATTTTATGAGGGTATGGCATAAATAGATTATACAGAACTTGAAAGGAATCAAATTTTGAAGGACAAGGAAAAAATCGCATTATTTATTGATGCTGATAATGCGCCTGCTGCAAAGATTGATGTTATTTTGTCTGAACTTGCACGTTATGGTGTTGTTAACATTCGTAAGGCTTATGGAAACTGGAAAAGTCACTGTATTAAACCTTGGGAAGATGTTCTTCATGAATATGCCATTCAACCTATCCAACAATTTGATCTTACCAAAGGTAAAAATGCCACCGACATTGCACTCGTCATTGATGCGATGGATATTCTTTACACTAAAGATGTAGATTCAATTTGTCTCGTAATTACAATTAGCAAGGACAGTCGCTCATATTATTTTAGAGAACAGTGTACTTATTAGTTAATTAGCACCCGTGGGTCGCAACGATCCTTGTCCGTGTGGCAGGGATAAAAAATGTCGTTTACGTTAGCTTAGTAGCTCGGTAAACAGAAATAAGCCATCAATGGTTTCAGTGAAATATAATGTATAAGACAAGTAGGGTATATGAGAACTTTGATTATTGTTTGCGTTGTATTATTTATTAGTGCTTGTTCAAATACTAATTGGCGTACAGCGAGCCGAGAGCCTGCGGGTATTGCTACTCCTCCTAGTGAAGATAGCAGAGCTATTATTGAATTTTATGCTGCCGATGCGTATAGCTGGCGTGGTTGGTTTGCGGTTCACCCTTGGATTGCAATTAAAGAAGAAAAAGCAACTAAGTATAGTGTTTATGAAGTTACAGGTTGGCAAGTAGAACGTGGCTTATCTGCTATAAGAGAATACGAAACGGTGACACCTGATAGATATTGGTTCGGATCCAAACCTGAATTATTGCTTTCGATTAAAGGAGAGAAGGCCGCTAAGCTTATTCCCCAAATTAAAGCAGCCATAGCGGTTTACCCTTGGCCAAATGAATATCAAGTTATTCCAGGTCCAAATAGTAATACCTTTGTCGCTTGGGTAGCTCTTCAAATACCAGAGCTTGAACTAGAATTACCGTTTAGTGCCATTGGCAGTGGTTATGCCGATTAATAATTAACAAGGATAGTCGGTCAAGTTTTAGCTAAAATGGATGAAGTGACTTTTACTTATAGCTAATTGTTTATTTGAATAAAAACCAGCTTTACAGCTGGTTTTTTAGTATTTAGTAAGCAGGTTATTTACCAAAAATAATATCGGTAATGCCTTCTGGTGAGAGTATTTCTATCCAGTAGCCGTCAGGGTCTTTTATAAATGCTAGGCCTTTCATTGAGCCATCATCCGGTTTTTTTACAAACTCTACATCGTATTTTGCAAAGCGTTCACTGGCGGCATAAACATCTGGCACGCTAATACCAATATGGCCAAAGCCTTTAGGCTCTTGGTTGCCGCTGTGGTAGCCCTCAAAGCTATCGTCGTTTTCAGTTCCCCAATTATGAGTAAGCTCAATTAGCGCAGGGCGACCAAATACCCATTTAGCTTTTGTTTTATCATCACCTTGCGGTTGCTCTGGTTCGTAGCCTAAAAAGTACAAAGTAAACTTCATGTCAGGAAAGTCATATTTACCTAATAACTTCATACCTAATACATTTTGATAAAATTCGAGCGACGGCTTTGGATCTTTAATACGCAACATGGTTTGTTGCATCACATAGCCTTTAGTGGCTTGTTCAATTTCCTCTGGAGATTCGTTATAGCTAGACATGGTGATCCTTTCTAAAATTTATAAAGCGAAAGCATATATATAATGCTTAAGCTATTATAATCAACCGAAGTTTCAATTTAAACTGCCTAAAAAGCATTAACTAATTAACAGAGGCAGTTGTTTAAATTTGAACAACACAGACTTCTCAACTAAGGTTAATAAATAACCTGCAAGTGGGAGGGATTCCATGACAACTGCCAGAAAACAATTGATTAGCTTAGCTGATACACCTTATTATCACTGTATTTCTCGTTGTGTTCGTCGTGCTTTTTTATGCGGTGAAGATAAAAATACAGGGAAAAACTTTGACCACAGGCGAGGTTGGGTAGAGGATAAATTACTTAGCCTAACTCAGGTGTTTGCCATTGATGTTTGCGCTTACGCTATTATGAGTAACCATACACACACGGTATTGTTTATCGATGAAAATACTGCAAAAGGATGGTCAACCAAAGCAGTACTTGAGCGTTGGCATCAGTTATTATTTTAAGATACCTTATAAGCGAGTGTCCTGGCTAATTAATCTGGCTAATTAAGCTAATTTACTAGCTAATTAATTGCTCACGTATCCCAACATTGTTTAAACTTTTTGCCCTTTTTAATTGACCAAGCAGTAGGGTAATTATTGCAAGGGCATAAGTCTTTTCGTTTTATTTGCTTTAGTTCGCTATGTTCAATAATATCACCATCTATATATCGCCATTGTAAGTTTTGCTTTTCTTCAGCATTATTCTCTAAGATAACGGGGTTTGATGGAACGTTCTCTAGAATAAAACGTGAGTTTTCTCTTAATTCACACAGAGTATTATCTGTTATATAAAAAGCCGAAAATTCAACAAATTGATCAGAATATTCATTATATATTGTATTTGAATTATTGTTGATTGCATGAATTTTAAGCGCAATCCATGTACAAGACTTCCCCCAATCATTAATTTCTTTCACCGACTGTGAAGCTTGGCTTATTTTGGCGTAAGTGTCATAAATGTATTGACCATTCCCCAAGGCATAAGCACTAAAACGTGAGCGCATTAATTGTTCAGGGTTCTCAGGATATATTGCTTTTATTTCATTATTTTCAATAAAAACTTGGCAGCAATTAGCAAAGATTTTTTCTGAGCCGCAAAAACAGGGATTATTAGTTAACATAGAGGATTACACATACAAAAAATAGGACTTTAGTGATTAATAAATTAGGATTCGTTTTATTATAGCTTTTATTGCTGTTAACCTTAACTTGGTTTTCGTGTTATTTAGCGAGTTTTATCGCAGAAACCAGGCTATTGGTGGTTTTCCCTTACACTTTCACTAAAAATTCAAATACTCTATTCGCTTATGCGTATTGATCAATTCCTATTTGATTAGTATAACTGTGAACACGTGAATAAATTAATCCAATATATTAATTCTTACTCTCAAATTAAGAGACTATAACTTTATGAAATTAAACCTAATAGCGGCTGTTTTAAGTATTTCTTTAGTTGCTTGTGCAAGCACTGAAGATACCTCACAAACTAGCTCAACTTCGTTAAAATCGCCTGCCACTGTGTTATCGCCTACAGCTAAAACTGGCGATGTAACCAATAATAATGAAGTTATTACATTAAAAAAAATCACATTAGAAAAAATCATGTCTGATCCTGACTGGTTTGGACGTGCTCCTGAATCTTGGTATTGGGGTGATGATAGCAATACCATTTTCTATAAACAAAAACAGTTAGGCAACCCGCTAAGAGATCTTTGGGTTAAAAATTTAGGTTCAGACTCACAAGCACAGCAAGTTAGTTTCTCTGAGCTGCATAAAGTTGCAGACAGCAATGCAAAAAGTAATAACGATGGTAGTCTTGAGATTTATAGCTTCGAAGGTAATGTTTTTGTTAAAAATGTTGCAACTAAATCAGTAAAACAAATTACGTATACGTCTGCTAATGAAAGTGATGCGTTATTTTTAACTAATGGCAAAATCGCTTACCGTATCGACAATGTTTTTTATGCACATGACTTAGTCACCGGGCAGGTTATTGAATTAGCTAACTTACAAATGGCTGAAAAACCTAAAGGCATTGAAGCACCTACAAGTTACTTAGCTAAAGAACAGCATAAACTGATTAACTACATTGTATTACAGCAACGTAATGGCGAATTAAAAGAGCAACAAAAAGACAGCTTAACAGCACAAAACACGACAGTGACACAAACCAAGTATTATTTTGGTAAAGACAATCAAGTAAGCCACGCAAGCTTGTCGCCAGCGGGTGATAAATTATTTGTGAGTATTACTGAGGCTAAATCAAGCCGAGATGATTCGGATATTATGCCAAACTATGTAACTAAAGATGGCGTAATTGCGGCTGAAAAAGTACGCGCTCGTGTGGCTAATAACCGTCAGTATAAAGAAGAACTATTTTTTATCGATTTAAAAGCAGGTAAAAAAGTTGCGTTGAACTACGAATCATTGCCTAATTTTGATACTGATGTACTTGCAGCAGTAAAAAAAGAAAACTATGCACGTGAAGGAAAAACCTATAAAAGTAGTAAAATGGCTAGAAATATTCACTTATTACAAATGTGGTTTCCTGTTAAATGGAACGATGACGGCAGCCAAGTAGCATTAATGTTAGAAGCTTGGGATAACAAAACTCGTTGGTTAGCCACTGTTGATTTTGAAAAAGAAGCCTTAGTTAATCAACATAAGTTACAAGATGATGCTTGGGTTAACTGGAGTTTTAACGAATTTGATTGGGTAGGTAATGATGTGCTTTACTATTTATCAGAAGAAAGTGGTTATTCTCATCTTTATTACAAAACGTTAAATAACGGTAAAACTAAACAGCTAACGTCGGGTAAATTTGAAGTAAGTGACGTTACTCTAACAAAAGACCAAAAACGCTTTATTTTTAAAGCCAATATAAAACACCCTGGTATTCATGAAATTTACCAAGTTGATTTGGCTAATAATGTTACTGCATTAACCGATCTTGGCGGTCAAAATAGCTACGCTTTAAGTCCTGATGAATCTTCATTACTTATTGAACATTCTAGCTTAACTATGCCGCCAGAATTGTATGTTCAATCATTAACGTCAAATGCATCAGCTACACAAATAACGCATACCGTTTCTGATGAATTTAAAGCCTTACCATGGGTTGCACCAAGTATTGTTGCTATACCATCAAGCAAGCAAAAAGAGCCGATTTACTCTCGTGTTTATTTACCTAAGAATTATGATCAAACAACTGAGAAAAACCGTGCGGTAATGTTTACTCATGGTGCTGGGTACTTACAAAATTCTCACCTTGGTTGGTCTGGTTATTTCCGTGAATTCATGTTCCATTCAATGCTAGTGCAGCAAGGTTATGTGGTGATTGATATGGACTACCGTGCTTCAGCAGGTTACGGCCGAGATTGGCGTACCAGTATCTATAGACATATGGGTAAAGTTGAAGTTGAAGATATGCGTGATGGCGTTAACTGGATTGTTGAAAATGCTAATGTAGACGCTAAACGTGTAGGTACTTATGGTGGCTCTTATGGCGGGTTTTTAACATTAATGTCAATGTTCACAGACCCTACGTTATTTGAATCTGGCTCAGCTATTCGTTTAGTGTCAGATTGGGCTTATTATAACCATGGCTATACGTCTAATATTTTAAATACCCCAGAAGATGATGCTATTGCTTATGAGCGTAGTTCACCTATTTATTTTGCTGAAGGTTTAAGTAAGCCGTTATTAATTAACGCACCAATGGTTGATGATAATGTGTTTTTTGAAGACACTGTTCGTTTAGTTCAACGTTTAATTGAATTAGAAAAACAAGACTTTGAAACGGCTATTTATCCGGTTGAACCACATGGTTTTGTACAACCGAGTTCATGGTTGAATGAATACCGTCGTATTTATAAGTTGTTTGAAAATACATTATAAATATAAATATAAATATAGATCTATAATGTAAACCAATTAGCTAAGCCAAATTGGATAAGATAATTAGTTTATAAAGCTTTTTAGTGATCATCAGTGGTTGCTAAAAAGCTTTTTTTTAAACAAAATAATTATTTAGAAAAGAAGATAATACGTGAATTAAAAACGTTAGGCTTTTGGCGTGAAAGGTGAGTTTATTTCACTAATCGATAGTAATGGTTTTAAAACGAAAGAAACGTAAATAAATAATCGTAAATACTAATCCGCCAACCGCGCCCCATAAATGCGCATCAACAGCAACACTTGCTTCAATTAAATCACTGACATCGGTACTAGCACCATAAATTTGTTCGTGAGCTATTTTCATAAAAACGCCGATAAAAAGTAAATAACCTGTTTTATCTTTTGCAGCAATATCCATTATCGCCCCAAACACAAATATGCCATGTAATACGCCAGATAAACCAACATATTGTATTATTGACGGTGAGCCATAATAAATACCCATACTGGTAATGAAGGCGCAAAAAGTAAATAAAGCACAATAATTTTTAATGGTGTAGAAACGCCCATGTAATGCCCAAAGCATAACTAGCGCGGCTAGGTTGAGCAATAAATGATAACCGTTAGTGTGTAATAAATGTCCTGTGAATAATCGCCATATTTCTCCTCGGACAATTAAGTTTCGGTGATAAACGAATACCTGAGTAACAGAGTCATTAATGAAAAATTCAGCCGCAAAAGCAAAAATTGAAACAACAGCAATAATTAATACTATTAACGAGTGCTGTTTCGAAAATGGAAAAGAACTTAATTTCATTTATGTTGATGCTTTAGGCTGAACTCATTGAAAGTTGAGTATACAATGTCAGCCTATTAATTTTAAGATTCTTGATGTTTTTATTTTATGGCCAGAAATTTATGCACACCATGCCAACGACCCACTAGTGCTTGTATTTGTAGTTTTATCATAGAAACACACAATAAAACGCCTTTGTTAGTCTTGCAGCATCCAAGTGAAGTTAAACAAAGTAAAGGCACAGTCGCTTTATTAAATGGTTCGTTAACGTCTTGTAAAATACTGGTGGGTGAAGATTTCACTCATAACGTCGAGCTGAATGAAATATTAGCGTCGCATCAAGTATTACTGCTTTACCCAGGTGAACACTCACAAATTCTCTCTTTACATGATAAAAAGAATGAAGGTAAGTTTACACAAACAGATAAGGCTAAGCCGCTTTTGTTATTGGTACTCGACGGCACATGGAAAAAGTCGTACCGTATGTTTATGTTGTCTAAAAACCTACATTCACTTACGCAAGTCTGTTTACCTGATTATCTTGCTAATAATGGGCAATACTTAATTCGTAAAGTCGCCAAAAAAAATGCGTTATCGAGTTTAGAAGCAACTTGTTATGCATTAGCATTATTGGAAGGGGAAATAAAAATTACAACAGCAGATAAAAGCCTAAAGACGGTAGAGCCAGACAATATTGATTGTGGGAATTATCAACCCATGCTAAATAATTTTATAAAATTTAATCATTTCCAGTTATCTTTTAGAGGGTAACATTTTTATCAATAATGTTAAGTACCATCGCAACTATTCATTATTCCTGTTTTTAATATAAATAATAAGTGTCATTCAATGATCTTTAAAACCCTTTTAACATTATCTACGGTAAGTTTATTGTTAATTAGTAATCTACCAGTATTCAATATACTCTCTTTTCATTACATAAAAAGGGTGTTTACGAGTAACGACTCCCTTTGTTAAAGTACTATTTTTTCCGCAATACCTCTTAAAGGATACAGTATAGATGTTACCAGGATTCCCCAGAACAGTTGTTAGCACAGTTTGTTTATCTATGGTTAGTTGCTCAGCACTAGCTGCTACTGATAAAACAGCGCTATCCACGACGAATGATAGTAATAATATAGCAGAGGTTATCGTTGTTACTGGTACGCTTCATCAATCCGAACTTCTCTCACTAACCGGTAATATCGATCGTATATCAAGTGATGATATTGCTTCAGTTAACGCTGTGCATCCAAGTGATATTTTAAACAGAGCAACAGGCGTTCATATACAAACTAATAATGGTATGGAAACGCTACCTTCGTTACGCTCTCCAGTGTTAAGTGGTCCAGGCGCTGCAGGCGCTTTTTTATTTCTTGAAGACGGTGTTGCTACTCGAGCGGCCGGCTTTGCTAATAATAATGCGTTGTCAGAGTTAAACTTAGCTCAGGCGAGAGAAATAGAAATAATTCGCGGTCCTGCCAGTGCTATTTATGGATCAAATGCGGTTCATGGTGTGGTGAATGCTTTAACTAAAGCCCCTAAAAATGGTGGGGATGTAACACTAATTGCAGGGCCAAACGACAGGTATCAACTGCAAGGGACAATTGGTAGCGAATCAGATAATCATGGCGTTAGTGCTAGTATTCAAGCTGTTGATGATGGTGGTTACCGTGATAATAGTGACTTTCGCTCTTTAAAATTGGGACTTCGTCATGACTATGTTAACGGAGATGATCATTTTAAAACGGTCATTGCTGGTTTTGTGCTTGATCAGGATACTGCTGGGTTCGTATCGTCTGGAGACAATGGCAATGAATGCTATAGCTCAATTTATTCAGATGAAACACTTTACAAAGATACTAACACCATGCAAAAAAATTGTGACAGTGATGCCTATCGTGAATGGTCGTCAATTCGTGTCGCAACAAGTTGGCAGAGAGAGTTAAGCGCAGACAGCAGCTTCACTATAACCCCATATTTTCGACTTAACCAAATGGAGTTTAGCCAACATTATTTACCGTCAAAGGCTATTGAAGAAAATAGTCATTATAGTGTGGGCATGATAAATAACTATCATTGGCAGATCGGTCATGACCTTGCTGTTGTGATGGGTATTGATCTTGAATGGACAGAAGGGGAGTTAACACAAACTCAACAACAGCCTGACAGCTATAGCTTTGGTAAAGCACGTCAACAAGGCTTACATTATGACTATAACGTTGATGCCTCAATTATTGCTCCCTATATCCAAACAGACTGGCAATTAACAGAACAATTACAACTCACCGGTAGTGTTCGCTTTGATGCAACACAATATCGATATAATAATTTAATTGCCGATGGCACGACTAAAGCCGACGGCAGTTCATGTGTAAATAGTAATAACGAGCCTATAGATTGTTTATTTAAACGTCCTAGTGATAATAATGATAGTTTTAATAATACTAGTACTAAATTAGGTTTCAATTATCGATTAAATAACAAAATCGCATTTTTTGGTAGTTGGTCACAAGGCTTCAGAGCACCGCAAACTACTGATATGTACCGACTTCAAAACCAGCAGTTGGTTGGTGAGATTGAAGCTGAACAACTTGACAGTTTAGAGCTAGGTTTACGTGGAATAAGTAATAGCCTCACTTATGAACTTGTTATGTATGGCATGAATAAAGACAATTTCTTTTTTCGTGATGACGACGGTTTAAATGTTACGGATGGTGAAACCTCACATAAAGGGCTTGAACTGAGTCTTAATTATGATTTAACTGAGCAATTTAGTGTGGCCGTTAATTATAGTTATGGTC
Organism: Colwellia sp. 20A7; assembly: GCF_009832865.1. Lineage (NCBI taxonomy): Bacteria > Pseudomonadati > Pseudomonadota > Gammaproteobacteria > Alteromonadales > Colwelliaceae > Colwellia > Colwellia sp. 20A7. Next base: position 2,191,483 of record NZ_CP047130.1, read on the forward strand.
AGCATGAGTATGAGTTTGATCGAGCCAGCAGTGGAGTTATTAAAGGCAATAAAGTAGACACAGCTCCAGAACAAATGGCTAATGTTCGCTTTGCTTGGCAGCCTACAGATAGCAGTAAACTTGAACTAGAATGGTTACATATGGGGGAATATTATTTAGATCCGGCTAACGAACATGATTATGCCGGACATGACTTATTACAACTTAGAGGCTCACTAGCACTCAATCATAATACACGTATATTTGCGCGGATAGAAAACCTGACGGATGAGAAATATGCGAGTAGGGCTGACTTCGCCTTTGGAACATACCGTTTCTTTGGTGGTCAAACTCGGACATTACACTTAGGTGCTTCTATTTCTTTTTAAATATAGCTGAGAAACAGTAAGGATTTTGATATAAATCAAGACTATAACCTCATTGTGATTGACTATATTTAATAACATTCTTATTGAAGTAATGCCGAAAATTTGAGCGTAAAACATAATCATTTGAACGCTCAAATACAATCTATAGCAAACAAATGGGATGTATCTCAAATTAGTTTTTATTCTAATAATACATAGCCATTTTTTCATAGTGATGAATAAAATTATTTATGTTAATGTAATGTAAATCTAATGGGGCTTTTAAGTTGTCTTTTAGCTTTTTGTAAAAACAAGTCAAAATAGTTTTATAAATTCGGTGAAGCAAAAATTTAACGCAATGACTAATTCCGTATGATAAACACTGAACATAACATGTAAAATACATATATTGGTAGATAAGTTTATGAATTATAAAGGAGTCAAGAGTGTACTTTTTGTCTGTATGGGCAATATTTGTCGCTCACCTAGCGCTGAAGCTGTTTTTAGGCAGAAAGCACAAGCGGAAGGTTTATCATTAAAAGTTGATTCAGCTGGTACTGTGGGTGCTCATGTTAGAGAAAAACCTGATCATCGAGCGCAAAAAGTAGGTGTTGAACGTGGCTATTCATTTAAAGGTATTAAAGCCCGAAAAGTGACAGTACAAGACTTTGATAACTTTGATCTTATATTAGCAATGGATAATGCAAACCTAGCAGAACTTCATAAAATTGCTCCTGAGCACTTACAATATAAAGCGAAACTCTTTTTAGATTTCGCTGATAATCATGACGAAGAGGAAGTACCAGACCCCTATTACGGTGGCGCTAATGGTTTTCGTTTTGTTCTAGATTTAGTTGAAGATGCCAGTGACGGTTTACTAAAGCAGTTGAAATAAGTGCTTTAATATAACTTTTTATTCCACGTCTTGTTACGAAGCCTCACAGTAATATGGTTAATATACGAGTTTTCTGGTATCTGTAGAATGCTAATGTGCTTAAGTATGAGTTTGAATTTTTAGAACACAGTAACCATTGGCTTGAGTAAAGTTTTGTAAATTTCCTGAAAACACCTGAATAGCTTTGTATAGTCACCCAAGTTAAAGAATATGAAATCATTATATCCTTGCAATATTGGGTGTTTACTATGAAAAAAACCATCATTACGCGACTTCTCTCGGGGTTGCGATATTTCTATCTGCTTTTATATTATTACCAACTGTTAATGCTTCTGAGCAACTTACAGCGACCATTATTGGCTCAGGTTCGCCGATTTATAATGAAAACCGTGCAAGTGCTAGTACTTTAATTTCAGCAGGTGATACCCATATTTTAGTTGATATGGGAAACGGCACACAGGCTAATTTGAATAAATTAGGTTTTGATGCCCGTAACCTTTCTGCATTAATGTTCACTCATCATCATCTTGATCATAATGAAGAATTTGTACCTATGTTCATCCGTTTGTTATTAGGGCAAGGTGATTTCACCATTATGGGACCGCCTAATACTGTTACGCTTACTGAGTCAAATTTAACCTTGTATGAAGAAGATATCTCATACCGCTTAGGTAAAACTAATCGTAAAATTTCAGAGCGTGTGAAAGCCTTTGAAGTGCATGATTTAACCGGTGGGGAATCCTTTAAGGTTGGCGATATTCTTGTTACTACGTTGAAAGTACCACATACTATTTATACCCTTGCTTATCGTTTTGACTATCAAGGTCAATCGGTTGTTATTACGGGAGATCTTACTTATTCTGACGAGTTACCAACATTAGCCAAAAATGCCGATTTTATGATTATAGATTCAGGCGGTATGGTAATGAAAGATGGACGTCGTAATACGAATAAAGGCAATAAAGTTAATAAAAATGGCAGTCAAAGCAGTGGAGATAAAGGGAAAAAGTCGACAGAGCGTGCTCATCTTAATTTAGCCGACTCAAGCAGTATGGCAGAGCAAGCGAACGTTAAAAATTTAGTGTATACCCATTTTAATTCTACTACGGTTGATACGGTTGCCAGTTTAAAAGAAATTCAAAAGAATTACCGTGGTAATGTGATTTTTGGTGAAGACTTAATGGTTATACAAGCAAGCATTGTTTCCACGCCAACTGCACCGTTAATATCAACTCCTAACTTGCCTAAAGTAGATAGCAGCTACGCTATTGTTGATACTGGGCAACGAATTGCTTATAGCAACAATGATGTTATTTCATTACCGGCGGATAAGGATAAGTTTTTCGGGCAAGATGCGAGTTATATCATTAATGCACCGTCTTATACTGACAATAATGACGGCACAATAACCGATAATGTTACAGGTTTAGTATGGCAAAAAGATATGGGACAGAAACTATCTTTTGAGGAAGCGCTAACAAAAGTTAATGAAGTGAAACTAGGTGGATATAGCGACTGGCGCATACCTACAATTAAAGAGCTTTATTCATTAATTCAATTTTCAGGCAGTGTGAAAGGCGAAAAAGCGCTTTATCCTTTTATAGACACAAGATTCTTTACACAACCTATTGGTGATACAAGTTCGGGCGAACGTGAGATAGACGCGCAAACCTGGTCGAGTACTGAGTATGTTGCTAAAACAATGACAAATGATGATACGGTTTTTGGTGTTAATTTTGTTGATGGCCGTATTAAAGGTTATCCAAAGTATAATCCACGTAGCAAAGCAGCTAATAAAATGTATTTTAGGTTTGTGCGAGGTAATACTGATTATGGTAAAAACAGTTTTGTTGATAATAATGATGGTACGGTATCAGACACTGCAACAACACTAATGTGGCAACAAGCGGATAGTACACAAGGACTAAACTGGCAAGAGGCACTGGAATATGCACAGCAATCGACGTTAGGTGGTTACAATGATTGGCGTTTACCTAATGCGAAAGAGCTACAAAGTATTGTTGATTACACACGTTCACCCGAAACCTCAAATTCAGCAGCGATAGATCCTATATTTAAGGCTTCATCAATTAAAAATGAAGGTGGTGAGCAAGATTATCCATACTATTGGAGTTCAACGACTCACCTTGATGGCCCTGTACCAGAGTCAGGTGCTGTTTATGTTGCTTTTGGTAAAGCTTTAGGTGAAATGCGTGGTAAAACAATGGACGTTCATGGTGCGGGATCGCAACGTAGTGATCCGAAAACGGGCGAGCCAATGTCTAGAGGCCCACAAGGTGACATGATTCGCGTTGAAAACTATGTACGTTTAGTGCGTGGTGGCGAAGTTAATGTTGCAACAGGGGAATTATCAGAGGTAAAAAGTGAATATAACGCTCCTAGTTCATTACAAAGCAGTTCAGCACAAACAAGCTCTTTGTCGAAAGCTTTATCATTAATTAGCTCAGCATCTAAAAACTCAGCACTAACTTTGAATAATGCTAATAAGTTTATTAATCGCTTTGATCAAAATAACAATGGTAAGGTTGAATTGTCAGAGTTTAAAGCAGGTGAGCAACGCTTTAAGCATTTTGATAAAAATAACGATGGTTTCATCAGCGCAGAGGAAGCACCAACCGCGCCACCTAAAGACGAGCGTTAAAATATTATTGATTTAGTTACTAATTGCGGCGCTTTCTATGCTACCTTTTACTGATAATGTTGGGGATAACAAAGATGATAACCGTGTCTACGCAGCAATTTCAGCCATTTTTTGTGACTATATTGCAAGGTGAATTATCCTAGTTTGCAAAGTCTAAGCTAGTATCTTAAAGCCCTAACGAATAAAATTAATAAGCATAAAGATGTTTCACCATAGGTTGAAATATCTTTATGCTTTTTTACCTATTGTTAGCGTTATTAGGAGTTTTAATAAAATGTATTCAGCAGAGTTATCAATTTTATTATTAAATTTAATTATTATTTTACTCGCGTACTTCTCTATCTATCCAAAATTAGCAGGTAACAGCTTTAATAAAATTTCTTTTTATGACATTTTCACATCTGGCTTTGCTTTGTGCATTGTTGGATTCAATTACTGGGGGAGTGGGCATCAATTCAATTTGTTGTTTTATCCAGTAAACTGGTTTTGGTTTACGCTGTTAACTTATGCAGCGATAGAAATACCGATTATGCTTTTGTACTTTAAAAAATATAACGTTAAGCTATGAATAACGCCGAAAAAAACATACAGCAATGGGTTTTTCAATAAAATAGTTGATTAGGCTTATGGAAGTTAATATAAATAAGGAAATAAAATGGATGTAGACGTATTTAGTAGAACAGAAACGAGTGACAAAATAATAGGCGCTTCAACTTACAATTTGGTCATTGGTCTGACACTGATATGGGGTTTTGCCATTAACTGGTTTATGGTGCAAAACATTTCAGTTGAATCTATTAGTAATATCAATCCAATCGTTTTTTTCATTGGTTATTTTGCCTCGTGTTTTTTCGGTATTTATTTGTTTCGTAAATCTGACAGCCCATTAGTTAGCTTTATTGGTTACAATTTTGTGGTTGTTCCTTTTGGGCTAATTATTAATTTAGTCGTTAGTCAATATAACCCCGACATTGTCCTTGAAGCGATAAGAGTTACTGGCATGGTAACCTTTGTTATGATGCTGTTAGGTTCAATGTATCCTGCGTTTTTCAATAAAATAGCAGGTGGACTCACCATTGCTTTGTTTTGTGTGATTGTAGTAGAGCTAATTGAAATATTTATATTTAATACGCATCATGGCATTTTAGATTGGATCGTTGCCGTTATTTTCTGTGGTTATATTGGCTACGATTGGGCAAGAGCAAATGCTATTCCAAAAACATACGATAACGCAGTTGATAGCGCCGCGGCTTTGTATATGGATATTATTAATTTATTTATTCGTATACTAAGAATATTGGGCAGAAAATAGCATTAATTTATTACGCAATCCCTATTACAATAAGGAAGCAATAAATGAGATCTCACTCAGTTTAAAGTAATGAACTTAATTATTAATCAAAGGAATATGGAAAACGTATATGAAATTATTAGCAAATATTTTTGTTTTTTTTGTGGCAATAAGTCATGTTGGAATTTTGGTTTTGGAAATGTTTTTTTGGAATCACCCAATAGGCCAAAAAATATTTTTAATGACACCTGAAGTAGCAGAATCTTCAGCATTGCTTGCTATGAACCAGGGGCTTTATAATGGTTTTCTTGCTGCTGGATTGTTTTGGGGGCTGATTATCAGTCGTTTTGATATTAAAGTGTTCTTTTTATCTTGTGTCATCGTTGCCGGTATATTTGGCGGTATTACTGTAAAAACCAGCATTATATTTACGCAAGGATTACCAGCACTGATAGCCTTGGTTTTAGTAATTATCAGTTCACGCAAAACTATTAGTTAATAGTGTATTAAGCTCTGTGATGCTTGTTATTCAAGCGTTCAAGCATCACTTTTTATCTTTTTCATTTTAAATTAATTAAGGTTTAGCTTTAATTTTATAATGCCTTATCCCATTATTCTCCTAAGAAGTAAGTACATATGAAAATACTCACTGTTTTTTTGTTCACTTTGTTTATATGCTCATGTGCAACAATTAAAACGATTAATCCTTACAATAACCATATTAATATCTCTCATTTTGGCAAGAAAAGTTATTGTAAAGATATACCAAGAATTTATAGTGGTATTTCATACAACCTTTGTCTTATGTACGGTGAACCCAGTAATAAAACAAACATAGGTAGTTCTGTTAACCACGTCCCCTTAGTGTTTATCGATACAGCTTTATCCGCTGTTTCAGATACAGTCGTTTTACCCTATACCATTATTATGCAGGCTGAAAAGGGCGATATTAAGGTTAATTAATAAAAAGTTCAGTTTCATTACTAAGTACACAAAGGGCGAGTAACTCATTATATGTATTGTCGATTTAAATCAATTGTTACCTTAATATTTTTTCTTATTGTTGGTTGTTCAGAGCAAGATAAAACAATTAAATTAACGCAAGACAGTGTCATTCTTGCCTTTGGTGATAGCCTTACTAAAGGCACGGGTGTTACCGTAAATAAGAGTTATCCAAATATTTTACAAACAACGTTAGGTATCACGGTAATCAATGAAGGTATACCTGGTGAAACAAGTAGTAAAGGTCTGCAGAGGTTAGAAAAAACACTTAAATTAACAACGCCAAGTCTTGTTATTTTATGCCATGGTGGAAACGACATTCTTAAAGGTTTATCCAAAGAAAAACTTGAAAATAATTTGGCTCAGATGATTGAGTTAATTCAGTCTTATGGCGCAGAAGTCATGTTAGTCGGTGTGCCCAAACCTTCAATCAATTTATCAACGTTACCCTTATATGAAAGGTTAGCGGGCCAGTATATGTTGGTGTCTGATTTAACAAGTTTACCTGATTTACTTAAGCAGCGAAGTATGAAGTCAGATAGTGTCCATTTAAATGACAAAGGTTATCGTCAATTAGCGTTAAACCTGGCCGCTAAAATTCAAATTATTTAATGTAAATAACTAATATCTATCAAGGAGTTCTCAATCAATGTCTCACCATGAAAAACTGAATTATGTAGAATTTCCAGCGACAAACCTTTCAGCAACTAAATTGTTTTTTGAGCAAGTATTTGGATGGTCTTTTGAAGATTTTGGGCCTGAGTATACGGCATTTACCAATCAAGGAATTGATGGTGGTTTTTATCAGTCAGACTTAACGGCAACAACAGCTAACGGATCTGCTTTGCTAGTGTTACTAAGCGATAACCTTGAATTATCTCAACGTAATGTTGAATCAGCGGGAGGGAAAATTATTAAACCTATTTTCTCTTTTCCTGGCGGTCGTAGATTTCAATTTACCGATCCCAGCGGTAATGAATTAGCGGTATGGTCAAAAGCTAGTGTATAGTCTGAGCCTTGCTTAGCTAATATTTACTTATTATCCCACTATATTAATCTTTAATAATATAGTGGGAATTATATTCTCTAATGCTTTTATATCATATTACTAGTGAGTAGCGCTTTCGCCCCAAATTTCTTGTAAACGTTTGTCTCGACCACATCCCCAACGATAAGCGTTATAACGAACAGGACTATTTTTATAAAAGTCTTGGTGATAGCTTTCAGCTCCCTTAATAGGATAAAAAGTACTAGTAGCTAAAATAGGTGTAACAACGGTTTGATTAGGAAACTTTGCTACAACAGCCTTTTTTGTCTGTTCAGCTAATGCTTTTTCTTGATCGTTGGCAACAAAAATCGCACTCAAGTAGCTTGGTCCTTTATCGCAAAACTGGCCTTTAGCATCAAAGGGATCAATATTTACCCAAAAATGGTCTAATATCCCTTGATAACTTACTTTTTCTGGATCATATGTTATTTCAACTGCCTCATAATGTCCGCGATGATCGCCTTGATAAGTCGGATTTTTTACTTTCCCCCCTGTAAAACCTGAAACAACCGAGGTAACGCCAGGTAATTTTTCAAAGTCAGATTCCATACACCAAAAACAACCGCCAGCTAAAACGGCCTTATCTGCATTCGCTATGGATGTATAAAAAAGTAACGATGTTGATAAAACTAAACCAAGTATTTTTTTCATAAAAAATTTCGCTCTAATGAATATTTATGTAGATGTAATTAATAGACCCGAACAGGCTAAAAAACATTTCATCACTTGTTAAATTCACACATTAAATAAGATACTTTTTCACGTTTTTATAGGACGAACATACCACAAATTTGGTGTGCAATAACGGCTCTGTTATTGTTTATATAATAACCGTTTTATTTTTGTCTTTGTTTAAAAATAGCGCTAAAAAAAATAAAAATAGAGTAAAAGTTCTAATTTTTTCATGAATTTTAAAAATAATTTATGTGATTAAAATGAATAATTAAAAAAACAAAACCTTCGCGGAAACTCAATGATATCGCGCTTTCTACGTTTTTTGTTTTTCCGTGAAGTCAAAAAAAATTTCTGAATAATTATCTGATTTTCCTTCAGGTTCGCATGGAACACTTGGCAGGTACATTAACAAATACTACAATACTGCCTTGCTAAAATACGACAAGGATGCATTTTAGTACAAATTATTACTCAGTTGAAAAAAATAATTTCAAGCAATTAACTGTGTAAAAAATGTGTCTGTTTTATCGGGGTAAATTCATTCTCTATGTAAATTACTAATTCGCCAAATGACATACTAGAAATCTAATATGTAATGAAAAGTAAAACATCATAGGTAATACATACGTCATAAAATCTCTATAATCTTAAAAATAAAAGTGGTTGAATATGCAATTAGAACGCATTCGAAATAGTGAGTTACATCAAAAAATAATGTCAGCTGAAGAAGCTTGTGATTTCATTGAAGATGGAATGACAGTAGGGATGAGTGGTTTCACTCGTGCAGGAGAAGCTAAAGCAGTTCCTAAAGCATTGGCAGAAAAAGCAAAATTAAACCCTATGAAAATCAATCTAATGACAGGTGCTTCATTAGGTAATGATTTAGACAAACTTTTAACGGAAGCTGGCGTTCTAGCACGTCGTATGCCATTCCAAGTAGATAATACATTACGTAAAGCGATTAATAATGGCGAAGTAATGTTTATTGACCAACATTTATCTGAAACTGTAGAACAAATGCGTAATAAGCAATTGCCTCTACCTGACGTAGCAGTTATTGAAGCGGTTGCAATTACAGAAGAAGGGCACATTGTACCTACTACTTCTGTTGGTAACTCAGCAAGTTTTGCTATTTTTGCTAAAAAAATAATCGTTGAAATTAACACCTTGCATCAGCCAGAGTTAGAAGGCTTACATGATATTTATATCCCTTCTTACCGTCCGACTAGAACGCCAATTCCATTAGTTAAAGTAGATGATCGCATTGGTAGTACGGCTATTCCAATCGACCCTGCTAAAATTGTTGGTATTGTTTTCACTAACCAAAGTGATTCATTCTCAACAGTTACAGACCCTGATGAAGATACCGCTAATATTGCAAAACATTTAGTTAATTTCTTTGAACAAGAAGTTGCTGAAAAACGTCTTCCAGCAAACTTAGGTCCACTTCAAGCAGGTATTGGTAACATTGCTAATGCTGTAATGATGGGACTATTAGATTCTGACTTTAAAGATCTAACAATGTATTCAGAAGTTTTACAAGATTCTACATTCGATCTAATGGATGCAGGAAAACTAGACTTCGCATCTGGTTGTTCAATTATTTTATCTGAGCGTTGTAATTCACAAGTATTCAACAACCTAGAAAAATATAGAGACAAACTTGTTTTACGTCCTCAAGAAATGTCTAACCACCCTGAAATTGTTCGTCGTTTAGGTATTATTGCAATAAACACAGCACTAGAATTTGATATTTACGGTAACGTAAACTCAACACATGTTTGTGGTACTAAAATGATGAATGGTATTGGTGGCTCAGGTGATTTCGCTCGTAACGCTAACCTTTCTTTCTTCGTAACAAAATCTATCGCTAAAAACGGTGCAATATCAAGTGTTGTTCCTATGGTTAGCCATGTTGATCATACTGAACATGATGTTGACATTTTAGTGACAGAACAAGGATTAGCTGATTTACGTGGTTTAGCACCACGTGAAAGAGCAGTAGAAGTTATTAATAACTGTGTACATCCTGATTACCGTGAAGCAATGTTAGAATACTTTGAGCGTTCATGTGAACGTGGTGGACATACACCTCATATACTTGAAGAAGCTTTCAGCTGGCATACTCGCCTTGAAGCTACAGGCACAATGAAAAAAAGTTAATTCGTTATGCTACTAGTTGATAGCAGTTAATGATATAAAATTTTTAAGTTCGCAAAAAGCTCATTTTATTTAATAAAGTGGGCTTTTTTATTGGTTAAATTTAAGTTTATTTTCATGATACCAATCTCACTAGCTATGTGATCATTTCTACTTGCTAAAACCTCAACTACATCGTTATTTATTTAATAATTAGAACAACTAGTTATTGAAATAAATGCCTTGTATTTGGCAATTTTTTCTACGTATAAAATTGTTCTCTTAATTAATGAAACTGGTATAAGAAATTAATGACGCTTGAGTAGGGGGATGTATTTATAAAAAAGTGATAGATAAATTAGTATTTCCTATATTAAATAAAGTGAATTATTAAGCACTCGCGAGGGAAATTAAAGAAAAAGTTACCGTCAATGTAATAGCAGTGACAATCAAATATGCGCGAATTTTTAGGGTTAAGTTGGATAATAAAAGTCATGGATGGCTTAAAGAAAAGGGCCTGCTAAAATAAATTAAATGCTTCTTACATAATTTTAGTTAATTATTAACATAGTGTTGTATGATGGTTAATAGTGTCCGCTCAATAAGTCAAACTAATTGTAATTATAGTATTTAAGGAAAATAATCATGAGTATTTCTATCGGGTTTAAGCAAAGAATAATGTTGGCTTCAACGCTGCTAGTGGCAATATCTTTGTTGGTAACTAACTGGCTTGATTATACTAATAATCGCAATGAAAGCATGATTAGGATTGAGCAACAGGCTAGTTCAGAGATTAGTCGTATTAAAAAGGACATCAATACATGGTTAACTAGCAATATGACTGTTGTCTCTAATGCTAAAGCCCTCCTTAATAGTAATGATACAGATAAAAAAATAGAAATTGCTAAACTACTTGTGGCTTCAACGCCTTTAGATGCGATTAACTTTGCAGACAGTGATGGCTTAACTATTGGTAATGCGGGCGCTATTAATAATTATGATGCTAAGCAAGAAGCATGGTATCAAGATGCCAAATCGGCCAATCGATTAATGATGACCGAGATTTATTTTGATCAAGGCATATCTGATAAATACATGTTTAGTTTCTTAGACGTAAAAAACAACGGTGTTATTGGTGGGGACATATTTCTTGAAGCTGTCAATGCCTTTATAAATAACGGCGATTTTTATGGCGCTAATATAACCCTTTATGACGGTAAAGGTGGACTTATTAGTACATCTGGCAAGGGGGCTTTTGGTGATAAGATTTCTGATAATAAAGCGTTAATCGATATTGAAAAAGAAGTGTTATCTAATAGCCGTGGCACCTATCGTTACAAAGATGATGGCGATAAACATTATGCTTCATATTCTGAATTAGGCTTACTTGGTGGCGGTAAATGGCACATTGTTATTGATATTGATGAATCGATATCTTTCGCCTTTTTAGATGAACTATTGTTCTCTGCCATTTTCACCACATTCATCTTAATTATATTAACAGTTATATTGTTAATTTTTACTCTATCAAAAATATATACGCCAATTATAACGTTAAAACAAAGAGTTGAAGATTTAGCCAAAGGTAATGGTGATTTAACTCATCGTTTAGAGGTTAAAGGAGATGACGATTTAGCAAAAATTGCTGAATCAGTTAATACGTTTATTAGCCAGTTACAATCAATGATGATTCAAATTTTAGCTTCGTCAGATCATATTTCAAAAGAAATTGATCAACTTAAAAATATGTCAGACTTAAATGCTCAATCTTTAACAATACATAGTAGTGAAACAGAACAAGCAGTTACAGCAATTACTGAGATGAGCGCCTCTGCCAGTGCGGTTGCTGACAATGCTAAACAAACAGCGTTAAGTACCAAAAAAGCAAGTGATGAAGCTTTATCATCTAAAAACTTAGTGCTTACATCTTCACAAAGCGTGCAGACCTTAGTAAATGAAGTGGAGTCAGCAGCAGGATGTATTAATACCATGAACAATAATACGCAAGAAATTGTATCTGTATTAAGTGTCATAGGCGCAATTGCTGATCAAACTAATTTACTGGCATTAAATGCTGCGATTGAAGCGGCACGTGCAGGTGAACAAGGACGTGGGTTTGCTGTTGTAGCGGATGAAGTTCGCTCTCTTGCTGCTAGAACGCAATCGAGTACTGCGGAAATCAATGACTTACTTGCTAAATTAACAAGCGATGCAACATTGGCGGTTAAAGCAATGGATTTAACGAAAGAAAGTTGTCAATCAACTACTGACAATACATTAATGGTTGGTACTGGACTTGATGCTATGGCTGGCTCTATTATTGAAATTAATGAATTGAGTACGCATATCGCTACGGCTTCTGAAGAACAAAGTCAGGTAGCAGAAGAAATAAATAGAAATATGTCCTCTATCCAAGATATGGTGGTCAGCTTGACAGAAAACGGTATATTAACAGTTGCAAGTACAGATGAATTGTTAGCAGAAAATACTCAATTAGTGAATTTAGTAAGTCGCTTTAAGTTGAGTTAAGATAATTAATCGCTCTAGCATGCTTAGTAATCAATGGAGTGAATTTGTTGATTAGTAAGCTGCGTTTACTCATACCACATCGATAAAGCTCTTTTATAGTATAGACAGGGTTTTATGGTTATATGAGCTTACTGAAAATAAACAACAAAATGATTAAACTAATTTTTATACCTGCGTTGCTTCTTATAACATACGTTTGTACTTTGTAAATTAAGATCTAAATAGGTTCGTTAGTAATATAATCATAGTAAGGAAAATTAATGCCACATTTTGTAATGGATTGCTCTGCAAGCGTCCTTGAATACCATGATGAAGAATTTATCATTGAACAAATACACCTTGTCGCAAACTCAACGGACTTGTTCGATGAGGGCGATATCAAAGTTAGAATGAACCCATTTAAAAAATATTCTGTGGCTAATAAACGTGAAGATTTTATTCATGTTTTTGCTCATATAATGCAGGGGCGTACAACGGAGCAAAAGGCAAGTTTATCGAAACAAGTGGTAAATAAATTGGTGGTTTTGTTTCCAGAAATCCCTAATATAGCAATGAATATTAGTGACTTTGAAAAGGCGACTTATTGTAATCGCGCTATGTTGTAGTTCAGTCTACCTTTAACCTTAACCTTATAAGTATTTGAGAATTGATAGGTGTTTAGTTATTCATGGAAATCATTTTAATTCGACACGGAAAACCAACGTCGGCAAATAATCCTATCGTTAATGCTAGTGAGTATACAAAATGGATCAGGCGATACAATTTTTCTGACGTTGCTGATAATAGTAGGCCTGAAAGTATAAATGCCAACTACACATCACTTTATACGATATCAAGTGATTTAAAACGAGCAATACACTCTGCAAATATTTACGTGAGTAGAAACCCAGAAGAAATTAATAGGCTATATAGGGAAATGGATATACCCAGATATAAACTGCCATTTCAATTAACCGCATGGCATTGGGTGTACCTTTGTAGAGTGTTATGGATGTTTGGGTTTAGAGGACCATTTGAGCCTTTCAAGCAAGCAAAACAGCGCGCTAATATTGCCGCAATTCAATTAATAGAAACAGCTAAAAGCCAAGACAGGGTTGTATTATTTGGTCATGGGTTTATGAATCGTTATATAAGAAAGTCATTAATTCAAAAAGGCTGGACGTTAACCTCTAAAAGTAATGATTATTGGGGTATTACTCACCTTAAAATCGAGTCAAAATGAATCAATTTTGTTAAAAACGTTGATTATCACGAAAACGTTGCCGCTTAATAAACAAGAAACGGATTATGAAATTAACAGTGCCTACAGACCAACAGCTTGTTGAGTTAATGTCTTGGTTTTCGAGCGAAGAGCAACTAACGGTTTGGTCTGGCCCCAACTTTAGCTATCCGTTTGATCTGAAATCATTTAAGCGTGATTTAAAACTTAACATGTTATCGTCATTTTCGATGGTTTCAAGCGAAGGCGATTTGTTAGCATTTGGACAATATTATTTAAGGTTAGGTAAGTGTCATCTTGGCAGGTTAGTGGTTAATCCTCATTCTCGTGGAAAAGGCGTTGTAGCTAGTTTGATAGGCCAATTGAGTGTTTTAGGTAAGTCAGATTTAAATACGCAATCATGCTCACTATTCGTTTTAGATCATAATAAAAGTGCAATTAAAGCCTATACCAAGCTTGGCTTTTGTATCACCGATTATCCAGAAAAAATAGCATTAGAAAATTGCTTATATATGGTGCAACAATAAGTACACAATAAAAGGGCAAACTCGCTTATTTATTATATAGGTACTGACTTTTTTATCTCAACATTTTGCATTAACTCCTCTAAACAAGTGGTTATGTAAAATTTCTTTAGAACACGCCATCGCTGATATAGGTATTTTTTTACCACTAAAAGTACGTTCCCACTGTCTAAAATAAATCTTATAAAGATAATTGACCTGCCTTACCAATCGGTATAGAATGCAATTAAATATACCGATCGGTACAGTTTTTATATATTTAAAGCATCAATAGGAGCAACAAAATGGGCGATGCAATTAAAGGTAAAGTAGCATTAGTGACTGGGGCTAACCGTGGAATTGGTAGAGCGATTGTCGACTCACTTCTCACTAATGGCGCTGCTAAGGTTTACCTTGCTGTACGTAAGCCTGAGTCAGCTAAAGAAATTGAAGCACAATATGGTGATAAAGTTGTTACATTAGCTGCAGATGTTGCTGATACAGCATCTATTCAACATTTAGCTACTCAAGCTAGCGATGTTGATATTTTAGTAAACAACGCGGGTATTATGCATATTACGTCACCATTAAGTGAAAATTCCGAAGAGTCGTTGATGGAGCAAATCAATGTTAATGTTTTTGGTTTAATGCGTGTAGCGAATGCATTTTCAGATATTTTAGAGCGCAACAAGGGTGTGCTAGTGCAGTTAAACTCTATTGCTTCTGTTAAAACGTTTGGTGATATTGCGACTTACTGTGCATCCAAAGCCGCTGCATATTCGATTACTCAGGGTTTGAAAGATAAATGGTCTGATAAAGGTATTCGTGTATTGAGTGTTCATCCAGGTCCAATTGGTACTGAAATGGGTAATTCAGCGGGTTTTGAAGGTGCACCAGAAGCAACGGTAGTGTCAGAAGCTATTATTACTGCACTAAATAATGGCGATTTTCATACCTTTCCAGATCCTGTTGCAAAGCAAATTGAAGCGGCTTATCAGTCTTTCTCTGATGCGATTATTACTAGCGATATATCAGTGTAGAGCGTTGATTTAAGCAGGGGATTCTTTGATTTACACTTGTGTAACGCGAATCATAGAACAATAAAAGTCGATTAATGTAAGTTAATCTACTTTTTATTGAGCTATTCTAAACCTTATTTTCCAACGAAAGTAGAGTGCTGATACTAGGTATTATCTATGCAATATTGACCATCAAACATCAAACTATAAGTTCAGCATCTTCTTCTTTAATCTCGCTAACTCAATGGCGTTAGAGCGTACAGTGAGTTTAATATGATCAAATTCATAGTCTTCTTTAGTAACACTCATAGTGGAGCGTATTTCACCAACGATGCCTTTAGCGGTATAAGGAATAACGATTTCTTCCTCAATCATTTCTTCTTGAGCAACGTTAACGATATATTTATGCAATTTGCTAACATCAGCCGGGTTACGAGCTGATGTTAACATCGCATCTGGAAATTCTTCCATCAATGCGTTTTGTTGTTCAATACTTAGTTGGTCAGACTTATTAAGTACGAGTAGCTTTTTACTGTCTTGCACGCCTACTTCTTCTAAAACTTCGTGGACTACGTCAAGTTGTGAGCGAAATGAAGGGTCTGAAGCATCAACAACGTACAGTAATAGTGAAGCATCATGCGCTTCTGCTAACGTAGAATGAAATGAAGCAACAAGATCATGGGGTAACTTTTTAATAAAACCAACAGTATCAGAGACTAATATGCGAGGGTGGGTTACTGGAAACAAGGCACGAACAGTGGTATCAAGAGTTGCGAAGAGTTTATTCTCACCTTCAACATCACTACCAGTAATAGCGCGCATCATTGATGATTTACCCGCATTCGTATAACCGACTAACGCAACACAGAAGTTTTCTGAACGTTGTGTACGTCGGCCTTTCATTTCGTCTTGAACATTGACCAATTCGCGTTTTAATTCTGCTAATTGATCACGTACTTTACGGCGATTTAGCTCTAGCGTAGTTTCACCGGCACCTTTACCCATTTGGCGCTCTTTATCACCACAGGATGTTTCACGAAGGCGCGGTGCGACATAATTTAAACGTGCAATTTCAACTTGCAACTTAGCTGTTTTAGTACGCGCATGACGACTAAATATTTCAATAATAACGCCGGTACGATCGAATACTTCTACGCCCAATTGATTTTCTACGTTACGTAGTTGTGAAGGTGTTAAATCACAATCAAAGACAACCACGTCAGCACAGGCAAAAGGAAGGTTCTCTGATGGTAAAGTAGTTAATTCATCGTCATCAAGTGAAACTTCGTTTTCTTCACTAATTTCAATAATCCCTTTATTCCCGGTAAGTTCAGCTATTTCAGCTAGCTTTCCTAAACCGAGTACATTAACTCTTTTAGTTGAACTTTGTTTTTGTGACTGGGTGCCAACTACTTTGAACCCTAATGTGGTCACTAAACGTGCAAGCTCGGCAAGTGATTCTGTTGCTTCATCGCCTTTAAAATCGGGCGTACAAACAGAAATGAGTAAAGCGTGATTAAGTGATGCTTTTGCGGTTAACTGCATAATTTTTTTATGTTAATGCACTGACTAGTGCAAACCTAATTTTTAATCTGAATATGTGTTGATCTTACGCTGTTATAGCTCAGCTTTATAGGGGAGATAATGTTTATTTTAGTGTTGGGAATACAGTTACTATTTTTAAAGGGATAAGCGTATTTTTTGAGGGCTTTGTTCACTTTATATAAACGTGGAACTTTCAGGGCCTAAATCACCAGCACTTCGTTCATTGTACAGTCCATTCCTTCATTAGGCTCACAAAGGTTATCCAAGTCATCATCTAATTCAAAGTCTATGTCAAAATCACGATTATTATAAAAAGACGAGAAATTCACATCAAACGGATTAGTAATGTCAAAATGATTTATTTCAATAATTAGTTGTTTTAATTATTAAAAAAATAACGATGTCGTTGGTGATTTTAGCAAGTAGAAATGATCACAAAGCTAGTGAGATTGGTTTAAGCATATTCAAATAGTGATAACATTCAAATATGCTTATAGAATTATGTTTAAAGACCTAATGTAGAGATGTAGTTTAACGGCTGGGTTTAAATGCCTACTTTAAACATAATAGCCAAGTTACTGTTTTTGTTTTACGGCATTAGCTAGTAAGGCTAAGATGTCTTCACTAACGGTCAAATCAATACAAGCATCAGTAATACTTTTACCATAAACAAGTGGAACATCAGCTTTAACGGCTTGGTTTCCTGCTTCGATAAAGCTTTCAATCATTACACCAAATACGTTATTATTACCTTGATGAATTTGTTCAGTCAATGAACGGGCAACATCAATTTGCTTGTTGTGATCTTTATAGCTATTACCATGGCTACAATCTACCATAATACTCTGATTAAGTTGTGCTTTTTCTAATTTATCACAAGTATCTTTTATGTCATCTGCACTATAATTAGGTACTTTACCACCACGTAAAATTACATGGGCGAACGGATTACCATGCGTACGATAAATACACATTTGTCCGCTTTTATCGGGAGAATAAAGTACGTGAGGTACGCTTGCTGCTTGAATTGCGTCTAGTGCTATTTTCACATTACCATCTGTACCATTTTTAAACCCAACAGGGCAGGAAAGTGCAGAAGCTAACTCTCTATGAACTTGGCTTTCGGTAGTTCTAGCACCAATAGCGCCCCAACTTATTAAATCAGAGATATATTGTCCAGTAACCATATCTAAAAATTCAGTACCTGCGGGTAATCCCATTTCATTTATATCAACGAGTAACTGACGAGCAAGGTTAAGCCCTTTAGCAACATTAAATGACTTATCTAAGTCTGGATCGCTAATGAGTCCTTTCCAACCTACGGTAGTACGTGGTTTTTCAAAATAAACACGCATCACGATTAATAACTCATTGCTGTATTTATCACGTAATTTTTTTAATCGTTGTCCGTAATCAATTGCCGCTTTAGGATCATGAATTGAGCAAGGCCCAATAATCACTAATAAACGTTTATCTTCGCCTGTGATTATTGCTTCTACTTCTTGTCGACTTTTCATAATAAAATCGGCAGTATTTTTACTAAGCGGTATTTGCTCTGATAATTCGGCTGGAGACACTAAGTTTTCAATTAAACTTGTGCGTAATTCATCTGTTTTTATGGTCATGGGACTAATTATTTTGTTGCATTATACGCAGCAGCTTTAAAAGTGATAAAAATACTGCGTATAAAGTAAAGTATGGGGCTAAGATAGCTAAATTTAGGGGTAATGTGAACTATTTTAACTATTTAAATAATGGCTAATTACCAATGTTTGTGAATATATTAGCGTGTTAGTATTTATATCTTTGCAGTCCTGTTTCATTTAGGATTTTAGCAGTAATTTCTTCTACTGAAAACTTAGTGGTATTAATAAAAGGAATTTTCTCTTTTTTATACAGCTTTTCGACTTCACGCACTTCCATTTTACATTGTCTTGCCGAGGCGTATTTAGAGTTCGACATTCTTCCTTCACGAATATCGACTAATCGTTGTGCATCTATAGTTAAACCAAAAAGTTTCTTTTTATAAGGTTTTAAAAAATCAGGTATTCTAAGTTCATCCATATCATCCTCGGTAAAAGGATAATTGGCCGCTTTAATACCATACTGTAAAGCTAAATAAAGTGAACTTGGCGTTTTACCCGAGCGAGAAACACCAACTAAAATAACATCGGCTTCTTCATAATTAGTGACGTTTGAACCATCATCGTTAGCTAATGCGTAATTCACTGCTTCAATTCTATAGTCGTAACTTTTATCCTGAATACTATGTGTTCTATGCGCTTTTGGCCTAGCTTTCATATTTAATTTTTTTTCTAACGGCTCAACAAAGTGCTCTAAAAAGTTAAATATAACGCCATCGCAACTATCAATTATTTCACGAATATCGTTATTCACAAAGGTATGAAATACTAAGGCAGGCTCTTTAGAACGGGCAGTTGCCTTATTTATTTTCTCTTTTGTCGCGAGTGCTTTTTCTGTTGTTTCTACAAAAGAAATAGTTTGATGTTCAAACGTGGTTGGAAATAAAGAAAGTAAAGCGTGTCCGAAAACCTCAGAGGTGATAGCAGTGCCATCAGAAATATAAAAAGCTGTACGCATTTAAGGTCCTTATAATAGAGTTTTGAAAGTAAGAGTGAAAACTTCTAAGTTTTATATCATTTTAGGTTTTAGTTTCAATAGTTGGCAGTGTAGAATGTTCCAAGTTATAAATATAGTATAAAACTTTAATTAGCTCTTTTATCTTTTTGTCGATTCAATGGAGAATTGTTGTGCAAGAAAATGTACTGTGGTATGAAAACTTGGGAATGGGTGATGTTGACCGTGTAGGCGGAAAAAATGCATCACTTGGAGAAATGATTTCAAATTTGTCAAATGTAGGAGTGCAGGTGCCTACAGGTTTTGCGACAACATCTTTTGCCTTTAATGAATTCTTAGAACAAAGTGGTATTAATGAAAAAATATATCAACTTCTTGATACACTTGATGTTGATGATGTTAATGAATTATCAAAATGCGGAGAAACTATTCGCCAATGGATTATTGACACACCTTTCTTACCGCAAATGCAGCAAGACATTGAACTCGCTTATAATAAATTAGCGGGTGATTTCACTGACGACGCTTCTTTTGCTGTACGTTCATCGGCAACCGCTGAAGATATGCCAGATGCCTCATTTGCTGGTCAGCAAGAAACCTTTTTAAATGTTCGTGGTCTTGAAGCTGTTATGATAGCAATTAAGCATGTTTTTGCTTCGCTATTTAATGATCGAGCTATCTCTTACCGCGTTCACCAAGGTTATGATCATCGCGGTGTTGCACTATCTGCGGGTATTCAACGCATGGTACGTAGTGATATTTCAGCTTCAGGTGTTATGTTCACTATTGACACCGAATCTGGCTTTGAAGATGTTGTATTTATTACGTCAAGCTTTGGTTTGGGTGAAATGGTAGTACAAGGTGCTGTTAATCCTGATGAATTTTATGTTCATAAACCAACATTAGCGAAAGGTAAACCTGCTGTTATTCGCCGTAATATTGGTAGTAAAGCCATTAAAATGGTTTATACCGCATCTCAAGAACATAATAAACAAGTTGAAATTGTTGATATTGATGAAAAAGATTCTAATCGTTTTTCATTAACAGACAATGAAGTACAAGAATTAGCTAAACAGGCTGTAATCATTGAAAAGCATTATGGTCGTGCAATGGATATTGAATGGGCTAAAGATGGATTAGACAATAAACTTTATATTGTTCAAGCTCGTCCTGAAACCGTTAAAAGCCGCGAAAACACCAATGTAATGGAGCAATTCCAATTACAAGCAAGTGCAAATGTTATCTGTGAAGGTCGCTCTATCGGTCATAAAATAGGTAGTGGTGAAGCGAAAGTTTTATCTTCAATTGCCGAAATGGATAAAATTTTACCTGGCGATGTCCTTGTTACTGACATGACAGATCCAGATTGGGAGCCTATCATGAAACGTGCTTCTGCCATTGTTACTAACCGTGGCGGTAGAACTTGTCATGCAGCTATTATTGCTCGTGAAATGGGTATTCCAGCGGTAGTTGGTTGTGGTAATGCAACTGATTTGATTAAGACGGGTGATAATATCACTGTTTCTTGTGCTGAAGGTGACACCGGTTTTATTTACCAAGGTAAACTTGATTATACTGTTACCACGTCTGAAATTGATTCTATGCCAGAATTACCGCTTAAAATAATGATGAACATTGGTAACCCAGACCGAGCATTTGCTTTTGCCAAATTGCCAAATGCAGGTATTGGTTTAGCGCGTTTAGAGTTCATTATCAATAAGATGATTGGTATTCATCCAAAAGCATTATTAAATTTTGATAAGCAGTCTGCTGATTTACAAGACGAAATTAATGACATTATTGCCGGTTACGAAAGCCCAGTTGAGTTTTACATTGCTAAGCTTACTGAAGGTATTTCAACGTTAGCATCCGCTTTCGCACCGGAAAAAGTTATTGTTCGTATGTCTGACTTTAAATCGAATGAATATGCTAATTTAGTAGGTGGCGAAGAATTCGAACCTGATGAAGAAAACCCAATGATTGGTTATCGTGGTGCTGCACGTTACATTTCAAAAGATTTCCGTGATTGTTTTGCATTAGAGTGTGAAGCAATTAAACGCGTAAGAAACGAAATGGATTTAACCAATGTAGAAGTAATGATCCCGTTTGTTCGAACTCTTGAAGAAGCAGCCGATGTTATTGATATTTTGGCAGAGCACGGTTTAAAACGTGGTGAAAATGGTTTACGTATTATTATGATGTGTGAATTACCGTCAAACGCTTTACTGGCTGACCAATTCCTCGATTATTTTGATGGTTTCTCTATTGGCTCTAACGATTTAACTCAGCTAACACTAGGTCTAGATAGAGATTCAGGGTTAATCGCTCATTTATTTGATGAACGTGATCCTGCAATAAAAATCTTATTATCAATGGCAATTAGTGCATGTAAAAAACGTGGTAAATATGTCGGTATTTGTGGTCAAGGCCCGTCAGATCATGAAGATTTTGCTGCATGGTTAGTTGATCAAGGAATCGATAGTGTTTCATTGAATCCTGACACCGTTTTACCAACATGGTTATATTTGGCCGATAAGTTAGCCAATAAATAAAAGGCAGTAAGCCACTAACGTTATTAGTGGTTTACTTTGTACTTTTATAAATAAACGGCATTATTGTTAATGAATTAGGCATCACTAGATAACTAGTGGTGCTTTTTTTTGATAAAAATTAACTTGGCAATCCATTGTTACGTAAATTTTTCACATTACGGTTAATGATATGTCTTAAGGCTATTCTGTACAGTAATTTTTTAAACCCCATTAGATTGCTGCCATGTAAGTTATAAAAATCGTCAGGGGTGTCGAATATTCCAAAATCATCAGCAATACCACTAGACTGAATGTAAGTAGACTCAGTTGTTATTTCATTGTCGGGTCGATGTAAATCAGAGACAGCAATACCGTAGCCGTTAAAATTTTTACTCTCAGGATAGGCTTGCTGTACTTGAACTAGTAATGGTTTATCGATGATGAAACCTTCATGGTTTAACCATACACCATTAATTTTTACCTCTACCCAGCTATGCAAAATACGCTTTGGCGCAAGTAACATTAAGTAATTAGGAATAACGCCTCGTTGCAAAGCATTATAAATTGTAAAACCATGAAATTTACAGGGAATATTTAAAGCTCTAAGTAATGCCATAAATAACGTACTTTTGGTATTACATTGACCATAACCATCATTAAGTACATCACTCGCAGATATGCTGTCATCTATGTTGTAACCAAACTTTATCTCATCACGTATAAAATAATATACCGCTTGTAGTGCTTGTTCTGGTGTTAATCTTCGCCATGCTTTGTGTTTGATAAGGGCTTGAATAGTTGGATGCTGATAATTAAGTATTTCACTGCTTTCTATATAGTTCGTCGTCATATTAACCTCTAAAATTTAATACCAGTTTCATTAATTAAGTGAACAACTTTATACGTAGAAAAAATTGCCAAATACAAGGCGTTTATTTCAATAACTAGTTGTTCTAATTATTAAATAAATAACGATGTAGTTGGTGATTTTAGCAAGTAGAAATGATCACATAGCTAGTGAGATTGGTATAACTTTATATTTCATTAATTTTTAGAGAAGCATAACTAAGAGAAGCAGCTAATTATTGAATAAACTAGCTACTTTACTTACATCAATGAAAAAGAGTGCTTAATTTTATAAGGATGGCTAGCTATAACAATAACTTCATCTGAAACAACTTAGTAATTGTTTACTGGTCATGCCAAATGTTCTTTTAATGGTTCGACACAGGTGCGCGCTATCACTGAAACCGGAAAGATAAGCGGCTTCAGTCAAATTAACTCCTGTTTTAATTGCCTGAATAGCACATATTAATCTACGCCATAATAAATAAGGGCGCCACGATACACCTAACTCTTTGGTGACTAGGTGTAAAAATTGACTCTCTGAAATTGCTAACCAATTAGCCACATCTTTTGCGCGCCATTGGTCTGGTTTTAAACAGTTACCGTTTAAACAGCTATCTAGCCGAGCAAGTAATTTTAATAAATGCTTGCTTTGACATTGATAAGGGTTATTTTTTAGCGACTCAACTAATGGTATGTAATGATCTAGTTTTGTCACTAGTGCACTGATACTGACATTATCGGTTGGTATCATTACAGGTAAAGGGGGTGATGCTTTTGTTAATATTTGTATTGAAAGTTCACGCATTGTGTTACCAAGTTTACTTTCAGGCTCCGCAAGTATGATCCAACCTTCAGACATTGATAACTGATGCGGTTCGTTTGGTTCGATAATTTTACCTGTTAATAATACCTCACCATTTAATGTGCTAGTTTTACTAGGGATACAAAGTTGCCATAAAGAATGTTGATGAGGCTTGGTATCAATTGCTGATCCATAAGCAATCACTACGCCAGGTGAAAAATAGGAGAAATTCTGATTATTGTTCAATGCTAAGTTCATGGCTCTATCACGTAATAAATTTTGTCGAGTTGACTATTAAGGGTAATAGTAAGCATTTATTACAAAATTGTTAACGTTACTTTGCAATAATTGATGATCGATATTATCTAATTATTTTTAACATAAATAGGCAGCTTTGATCATTTTAGACTAAAGTTAGGTTGTTATTAACCTTTTACGGCCCTTAATCCATATGGATTCACCTATAGATACTACTCTTTTAAATCATCAGTTTATAGTCAATGATCCGCTTCATTATTTATTTGATGCGGTCAAGGCTATTGCTGTGCAAGGTTACGATGAAGACAGATGTGTTATTTATTGGAATAAGGGAAGTGAATTGTTATATGGCTATACAAGTGAGGAGGCCTTAGGACAAAAACTTGAAGATTTAATTATTCCACCTGCCATCAGGAAACCTGTTGTTGATGAAATTACCGTTTGGTTGCAAAAAGGCACCGAAATTCCTGCTTCTGAGATAACGCTACGTCACAAAAATGGTAAGGATGTCCCTGTATTTTCAAGTCATGTGATATTTACTAATAAGTACAAGAATAAACAATTGTATTGTATCGATGTAGATTTAGCTGATGTAAAAGCCGCGCAAGCACAAGTCATTTATAAAGAGCGGATGCTTAAGGCTGCGTTTGAAACAATACCCGATTTGTTTTTTTTAATGACTGAAGAAGGTGTTATTAATTATTACCATACGAGTAATAAGCAAAATCTATATAAACTACCAATAGACTTTATTGGTCAGTCAATGGTTGATTGTTTACCTATGGATGTTGCTGATAAATTTATTAATAACATTAAAAAAGTTGTTGCACAAAATACAGTCGAGTGTTTTGAATATGAATTAAGCATGCCTCAAGGTCTTGCTTGCTTTGAAGCAAGAATTAGTCACTTGCATGAATATAAACAAGTAGTGGTGATTATTCGTGATATTACAGAACAGCACAAAGCGGCAGAAATAATCAAGCATCATGCCTATTACGATGCGTTAACCTTAGTGCCGAATCGTTTTCTTGCATTAGATCGATTATCCCAGTTGTTAAGTGAAGCTGAGAGAAATAATGAAAAAATAGCCATACTTTTTATAGATTTAGATGACTTTAAGAAAGTGAACGATACCTTAGGTCATGAAATAGGTGACAAACTACTGGTTGAGTCGGCGAATAGGTTAAATAAAGTTGTACGTAAAGAAGATACGGTTGGTAGATTAGGTGGTGATGAGTTTATTGTATTATTGAAAGGGGTAAATGATAATCTTGATGTGTTAACTGTTGTAGAAAATCTATTGAAATGTTTTAGAGAGCCTTTTAGCTTAGACGGCAGGGATTTAACGCTTACGCTAAGCTTGGGGATTGCTATATATCCTGATAACGGAATAACGTCTTCTGAATTGCTACGTAATGCTGATATAGCTATGTATCAAGCAAAATTTTTAGGACGGAATACCTACTCATTTTTTACCAAAAAAATGAACAGTAGTATGTTACGTCGATTAGAGATTGAAGAACAAATGTATGGTGCATTAGAGCGAAATGAATTTGAAGTTTATTATCAGCCCAAAATTGATATAAAACATAATAGTCTAGTGGGCGCTGAAGCATTATTGCGATGGTTTAATCCATCATTAGGTAATATTACTCCGAGTGAATTTATTCCTATCGCTGAGCATACCGGGTTAATTGTACCTATTGGTAATTTTGTGATTAAGCAGGCGTTAAACTTTCTGCATCGGTGGCAAAATATTCAACAAAGTCCATATACTATGGCAATAAACATTTCACCCCGTCAATTTAGAGATATTGAATTACTTACTTTTGTTAAAAATACACTGACCGACGAAAATGTTAATGCTAAAAGCATTGAGTTTGAAATTACAGAAGGTCTATTGATGAATGGTCAAGCGTATATTCATGAAGCATTAACGGGACTGAATAAGTTGGGCATAAAGCTTTCTATGGATGATTTTGGCACCGGATACTCGTCATTAAGTTATTTACGACGTTATCCTTTTGATGTTCTAAAAATAGATAGAAGTTTTGTTAAGGGTATTACCATCAACAAAGCCGATCTTGACTTGGTTAAAGCAACGATATCTATGGCGCACAGTTTAGATATATTAGTAGTAGCTGAAGGCGTTGAAACCAAAGAACAAGTCATCATACTTCATGAATTAGAATGTGATTATTTACAAGGATATTATTATAGCAAGCCGGTGACAGAGCAAAATTTAATTGCGTACTCAAAAAAGCTATTATGCTTTTGATTAAACAATTCTAGTTAACTTAATAATTAGAATTAGAATTAGAATTATATAAACTGTTCCTTGAAATAGTTCGTTTAAAAAAATTACTTAATTATGACTCAGTCATTGGTATCGTTTGTAGTCATTGTTAATCTAAACACATATTATAAATATTAAGTGGAAATAGCGGCGAAGCTGGCTTGGCTTAATGTTTTTAAATCCGTTGGGGTGAGTGCTATTTCTAACCCTCGTTTACCACCGCTAACATACATTACTTCAAGTGTTTCAGCACTGCTATCTATTACTGTAGGTAAACGCTTCTTTTGGCCTAACGGACTTACACCACCTAATACATAACCGGTTGTAACTTCAACTCGTTTAGCGTCAGCCATTTTTACTTTCTTTACTTTTAACTCTTTAGCAATGGCTTTTAAATTTAACTTTAAATTTACGGGCACTATTGCGACAGCAAGTTGATCTGTATCACAACAAACAACTAAGGTTTTAAATACTTGTTGAGCTTCAAGGGACAATTTTTCTACGGCTTCAAGACCAAAGGAAGTTGCATTAGCGTCATGATCATATTGAAGTACTTCAAAGGGGATTTTTTTTTGTTTTAGTTGTTGAGTTGCTGGCGTCATTTTTTCTCAATCTATAATTTTATTGTTAATCATTAATGGTTTATTGTCACCTTTCAGGTAGAATTATCAACCATTATTTTCCTTATCATTAATTTTCCTTTTTATGCGCATTATTCACACATCTGATTGGCATTTAGGTCAATTCTTTTATGGTAAAAGCAGGGCTAATGAACACCAACAGTTTTTAGATTGGTTATTAACTAAAGTCGAAGACAACGCTGTTGATGCCATTATTGTGGCCGGTGACATTTTTGATACCGCAACGCCGCCTAGTTATGCAAGGCAAATGTATTTTAACTTTATAAGTAAGCTACAGCGATTTAATTGCCAACTTGTTGTATTAGCTGGTAATCATGACTCTGTCAGCATGTTAGCTGAATCAAAAGAGCTATTGAGCGCATTATCAACAAAAGTTATCGCTAACGTCACAGATACTTCAATTTCTGCTAATTTAGCTGACCAAGTTTTTGCCATTAAAAATAAACAAGGAATCGTACAAGCTGTTATTTGTGCTATCCCATTTATCAGGCCACGTGATGTAATAAAGAGTCAAGCAGGGCAGTCAGCCACAGATAAATCTAAGCAATTGCAACAAGCTATTGTTGAACATTATCAGCGTTTATTTGAACAAGCTCAGCTGCTCGTCGCTCAACATGAAAAAAGCGCTAACGGCATTAAGTTACCTATTATTGCGACCGGACATTTAACTGCATTAGGTGTTACCACCTCAGATTCAGTACGAGATATTTACATTGGCACATTAGAAGCTTTTCCAAGTAATGCATTTCCTGCTGCCGATTATATTGCTTTAGGACATATCCATCGTGCTCAAAAAGTAGGTAAAACAGAGCATATTCGTTATTGTGGCTCGCCAATAGCCCTTAGCTTTGATGAAGCTAAGCAAAAAAAACGTGTATTACTTGTGGGTTTTGATGAAAATAAGCTATCGACGGTAACAGATTTAATTATTCCAACGTTTCAACCGTTAGCGATGTTAAAAACGACACTCGACACACTCAATCAAGATCTTGAAACACTTGTCTCAACACTAATTAGTGATGACAACGACAGTAAACTTTGGCTAGATATTGAATTAGCAAATACCGGACTGTTAAGTGATTTACAGCCTAAAATTACCGCGTTAGTCAAAGACTTTCCTGTGGAAGTGTTACTTGTTAGAAGGCAAAAGCAAGTAAGGCAACGTTTATTGTTAGAAAAACAACAAGATCACAGTACATTAAATGAATTAACGTTAGACGAGGTTTTTGACTCTCGTTTACAGCAAGAAGCTTGGCTCGATGATGACACTATGGATTCAGAGTCAATTGATTCAAAGTTAATTGAAACAGAGCTAAATAATGCAAAATTAACACGTAAAGAGCAGTTACAAACCTTGTTTAAGCAAACCGTTGCGCAAGTATTAAGTGAAGGTGAATAATGAAAATATTGCGATTACGATTTGAGAACATTAATGCGCTTAAAAATGCTTGGCAATTAGATTTTACGCAAGAGCCATTTGACTCTAATGGACTTTTTGCTATTACCGGTGCTACAGGTGCAGGTAAAACAACTATTCTCGATGCTATATGTTTAGCTTTATATCACGAAACACCACGTATTAAAGTGTCTGCGAGTCAAAATCAATTGATGACACGTTTTACCGCTAATTGCATGGCAGAAGTAGAATTTGAAGTAAAAGGTCAAGGATACCGTGCTTTTTGGAGTCAAAAACGCGCGAGAAATAAAGCGGATGGAAACTTATTAGCGCCTGTTGCTCAGTTGTCTTTGATTGATGGGACAATTATTGCTGAAAAATTAAAAGATGTTAAAGATAATATCGCCAAGATCACCGGTTTAGATTTTTCAAGATTTAGAAAGTCGATGATGTTATCTCAAGGGGAGTTTGCTGCCTTTTTAAACGCAGCGCCTAATGATAGAGCACAACTGTTAGAACAGCTAACCGGCACACAAATTTATGGTGATATTTCAAAACAAGTTTTTACTAATCACAAAGTGGCTGAAAAATCATTACAGTTAATGCAGGCTAAATCTCAAGGAGTCACGTTATTAACAACACAGGAGTTAAGTGATTTACAAGCACAAGAACTTGAAATAGAAAAACAAAGTAATGAAATTATACTTGAACAATCAGTCTATTCATCGTTAAAAAATGTTGTATTAATTAATGAAGCTCATCAAAAAAAATCTATTCAAATAAACGATTTAATAATACAAAGTAAAAGTGTGCAGGAACAAGCCAGTTTAGGAAGAGCAACCCTTGATGAGTGTTTACTTGCACAAGAAAAAGAAGAAGTTAAACATAAGCTTATTGAAAATAAACTGATTGAACGAATATTACCGTTAGACAGTGAAATAGCCAATATTAACGCACAATTATCACAGGTTTTAGAGCAAGAAGGCAGACAAACGCAGGAGTTAAGTCAGTTAACAATAAGCCAACAACAAACGCAAAGTAATAAAAATAAACTACGCGCAGATATTGATAAATTACAAACCTATATCAGTGAACATCAACCACTTATCCAAGTAAAAGAAAAACTGCCTTTATGGTCTAGTCAAGTCAGTCAGCTAGTTCAAATACAAGTTAATATTGATAATAAAACACAAGATTTAATAACAATAAATAATAATCATCAGCAACTTGTTAACGAACAAAATAAGCAACAAACATTATTAAGTGATAGCACACTAAAAAATA
The DNA here is from genome assembly GCF_009832865.1 of Colwellia sp. 20A7. NCBI lineage: Bacteria > Pseudomonadati > Pseudomonadota > Gammaproteobacteria > Alteromonadales > Colwelliaceae > Colwellia > Colwellia sp. 20A7. The sequence continues at coordinate 2,221,012 of NZ_CP047130.1, forward strand.
GTCAATTACAGAGTCAACAAGCAGATCTTGATAACCAAAAACAACAATTAGTTACTCAAAATTTAACTTTATTGAATACTATTGAATTAACGGGCGAAACACTAACTCCTGACAGCTTAAATTGCAAAATTAATCAGTGGCAACAGCAACAAAACTCTTGTGGGCAAGCATTTCAGCTAGCTAACCGACATAACATACTTTTTCAAGAACAAGCACAACTTAGTAATCAAAAACAATTGGCAATGCCAAAATTGGCTGAGTTGAAATCACAATTGATTGATTTACGGAAACAATTTACTCAGTTAAAACAGCAAAAAACTGATGTTGAAACCTTAATTGCTCAGCAACAAACAATTATGGCGTTAAGTGAGCATAGGGATAAATTACAGCCTGAACAACCTTGTCCATTGTGTGGCTCTAATGAACATCCTGCAATAACTGAATATCAAGCGATTAGTGTTGATACGCAACAAATACGTTTACAGTCTATTAATGATGAACTGAGCCGGTTAGAAGATCAAGGCAAATCACTAGCACAGCAAGAAACTCAACTTAATGTGGAGCTAAAAACAAAGGACGAACGTGGTCAAACAATTAAGTCAGAAGAAGCTGAGTTATTAGCTGCTTTTACCCGCTTAAATTTACCTAATGTATTGTTAACTAATAACCAGCTTGAGCTATCAGATATAACATTAATTGAACAAGCATTAGCGAAAATAAATACTGAACTAGATCTTCTTCAGCAATTTCAACGTGACTTTAATTATTGTGTACAACAACAAATAAATATTGAACAGCAACAATCTCGAGTCAGTCAAATATTGTTACAAGGACAACATCAAGCGGCCCTTATTACAGAAAAAATTAACCATAATAATCATGACAACAACGAACAAAATAAAGTGATAGAACAGTTACAATCTGATCAAAGTTTTATGTACAAAAGTTTATTTGCTGATATTCAGTCAATGCAACTAAATCAATTCTCATCACATTTACATGATCTCCTAAATAAAGAGAGCGATGAAGGTTTATGTGAAAGTTCAAACGATCACCTCAATGCTAATTTTAATGTAAACACTAACCTAAACACCCGTCTTAACTCGGGTGTATGGTTACAAGAACTACAACAAAATGTTACGTTGTTTGAGCAAAAATTCGCAGAGCACGAAGCACTTTCTAAGCAACTATCTTCTGTTGAACAAGCCATTGTTTTAGTCTCAGAACAAGTACATCAAGCAGAAGGTCGCTTAACACGATTTACACAACAACTAGCTGAATTAAAACAACAATCAAACACTAAAAAAGAGTTACGCGTAACCGAGTTTGTTGATCTTGGCTATCTAGATGAAGTGTCGCAATCATCTGAATTTATTAGAAATAAAATTTTTAAAGAAGAGAGGGTTACAAAAGATAAGTTAACAGCACTGAATAAAGAACAGCAAGCTATTGAGGCTCAGTTACAACAACTGCTAGGTCAAAAAGAAAGCCTAAAACAGCAGTTGTTAGAGCATGAGGAAGCTAAAATCAACGCGGAAAAATCACTAGCCGACAGTTTTAAAAATAGTCATGGAGACTTTGATAAATTATCACTTTTATCTTTACCCGATATTGAAGTTGAGTTGCTAAGCCTTAATGAAAAATTAAAACAACAACAGCTGCATTTAGGACAAATTCAACAAGCGATAAGTCACGATAAAGAAAGTAAAATTAAGCAACAAAGTTTACTTAATCAAATTGAAACTGAGCAAGTTGCAGTAGATGAACTTGCTTATTTAAATGGTTTGATTGGCTCTGCTGATGGCGCGAAATTTAGAAAATTTGCTCAAGGTTTAACACTTAATCACCTTGTTTATTTAGCTAACGAACAATTGAATAAACTTGATGGTCGATACCAGTTACAGTGTCAACAAAGTGATACCTTGAGTTTAGAAGTATTGGATACATGGCAAGGTGATAGCCTTCGTGACACTAAAACGCTATCGGGTGGCGAAAGCTTTTTAGTTAGTTTAGCGTTAGCGTTAGCCTTGTCAGATTTAGTTAGTAACAAAACCAGTATTGATTCTTTATTTTTAGATGAAGGTTTTGGCACATTAGATAATGATACGTTAGAAATAGCGTTGGTTGCGTTAGATAACCTTAATGCAAGCGGTAAAATGATTGGCATTATTAGCCATGTTGAAGCGTTAAAAGATAGAATTGATGTACAAATTAAGGTCGAAAAACAAAGTGGTTTGGGCATTAGTTCGCTTGATAAACTCTTTTCTTTTATCCCTAACACAGGGAGTTAGTTGTTTGCTTTGGAACAGCCAAATTAATATACACTAATGCAAGTTGAAGCAAGTTGAAGCAAGGCTAGCTTAGTTAATTGTCTCTATTATTTATACCTTAAAGGAACATCAGTCTTGTCAATTTCAGAACTGTTTACATCAGAATACACTTGGATTTATTTCACTTTACTTGCTGCTGCTATGCAAGCAATCCGAACTGCTGGCCAAAAACAACTATCAGGTAAACTAAATTCTATGGCAACAACGGCTGTGCGTTATGTTTACGCGCTGCCATTTGCTTGGGTATATGTCTGGTGGATGCTAGATTTTAGAGAGGTATCAGTACCAACACTCAATAATGACTTTCTATTTTACGCTTTAATTGCCTGTGTAAGCCAGATTATTGGTACTGCCTGTTTAGTTGCTGCTTTTCGATACAAAAATTTTGCTGTTGCAACGAGTCTAGCCAAAACGGAAGCGATACAAGTGGCTATTGTTGGCGCATTATTATTTGCTGCACCATTAAGTATCATGGGATGGTTTAGTGTCATTGTTGGTGTTATTGGGGTTTTATTTGTCTCGAAGGTTAAATTTAGACCAAGTGAGTTTTTAGCGGGCTCAGATGCGAAGATGGGGTTACTTTACGGACTTGCTGCAGGGTTAGGTTTAGCTATAACAACGTTACTTATTCGAGAATCTAGCTTAGCCCTAAATATTGATTTAATGGTAAGTGCAGCAATTACCTTGGTATTTATGATCACCGTTCAATCAATCATTTCCGTTACTTATGTTTATTTTGAAGATAAAGCACAGCTAAAGTTAATGTTAAGTCATTGGCGCTTATGCTTATTTGTAGGTATAACAAGTGTACTTGGCTCTATTGGTTGGTTTACCGGAGCAAGCCTTCAAAATGCAGCTTATGTGAAAGCATTAGGTCAAGTAGAGTTTTTTATTACACTGGCATTAACTTACCGTTTATTTAAAGAGAAAATCACTACAATTGAATACATAGGGATGTTATTGATTATTCTTAGTGTTGTTATTTTACTGTTGTAGGCTTAAATTGAGATAAAATACTCACTCTTAATTTTGAGTGTTTAATGCTAAAATAAGCGCCAATACTTCGTATGAACGTTTGGTTAACCTTTATTCAGTACTTATCCAGTATAATGCGAAGAGAAAGTAGCACCCAATTCATTAAAAAATTAATTTATAAACCGTTAAAGAGAATTACATGAAAATTACAGATAAAACCGTTGTTCAGTTCCATTATGTTTTGAAAAATGAAGCAGGAGAAGAAATAGAATCTTCTCACGGTAGCGAGCCTCTTGCTTACTTACACGGAGCAAATAATACTTTAGCGGGCTTAGAAAAAGCGTTAACTGATAAAGAAGCTGGTGATAAATTCAGCGTTACTTTACAACCTGATGAAGCTTATGGCGAACGCCAAGAAGATTTAATTCAACGTGTACCAGTAAAACATTTACAAGGTTTACCAAGCAAAAATGCTAAATGGAAAGCGGGCATGATTGCTGTTGTTCATACTGAACAAGGTCAACGTCAAGTGACTGTGTTAAAAGCGGGGAAGTTTATGATCACTGTAGACATTAACCCGCCATTAGCTGGAAAAATCATAACATTTGATATTGATGTTGTTGATGTTCGCGCTGCAACCGATGAAGAAGTGCAACATGGCCACGCACACGGTGTAGGTGGTCATCACCATTAGAACAAGCCTGCCAAATTTGTCTTCTTGACGAAAACTATATAGCTGCTAAGGTATTGGTAGCTATATTTTTATGCTTTTATAATTTTTCAGTTTAACTATTTAAGCAACCAACTTAGAGTAATACCAGCCATGACTACAACTATTGCCACAGCACAAACTACTCGCGTCCTTAACATCTTAAAACACACCTTACTTTCACTATCACTAATTTCCTCTTTCAACCTATTAGCACAAACACAGGTGATTCATGCCGGTACATTATTGCCTATTGCAGGTAAGAGTACGCTATCTAAGCAAACATTAATTATTACTGATGGAAAAATTACTGAAATCAAAAAAGGTTTTATTAGCCCAAGTGATATAGATAAAGATGCTAAGTTAATTGACTTGTCATCAAGCTTTGTTATGGCGGGCTTAATGGATATGCACGTGCATTTACAAGGTGAATTAGGCCCAAAAAATGATAGTCAATCTTTGCGTATGTCTGATTCAGATGCATTAATGCAAAGTGTTTCTAATGCTAAAAAAACCTTAATGGCGGGCTTTACTACCGTTAGAGATTTAGGCGCAAGTGCAGAGCAAATTTTTGCACTACGTGATGGAATTGCTAAAGGTTGGGTTGATGGTCCTAGAATCATTGCCTCAGGATCATCTGTTTCAGTCACCGGTGGACATGGTGACGTCGACGGATTAAGTCCCGATATTCTCGCTATGCGTACCAGTAAAACTATTTGTGATGGGCCTTTTGACTGTCGAAGAGCAACACGTCACGCTATTAAATATGGCGCAGATGTGATTAAAATCACCTCAACGGGTGGGGTTTTGTCGGATACCAATACAGGTACTGGCCAACAAATGTCTGATGATGAATTAAAAGAAGTGGTTAACGCAGCACATGCACTTGGCAGAAAAGTAGCCAGTCACGCACATGCAGCAGAAGGTATAAACGCCGCACTTCGCGCCGGTGTAAATAGTATTGAACATGGTAGCTATGCAAATAAAGAAAGCATCAAGCTTTTTAAGAAATCTGGCGCTTATTTAGTACCAACCTTATTAGCGGGTAATACGGTTGTTGAAATGGCTAAACATAGTAACTTTATGTCTGAAGCAATTAAGTTAAAAGCGATTCGCGTTGGCTCTGATATGACAGAGAACTTTAAAAAAGCATATAAAGCGGGTGTTAAAATTGCGTATGGAACAGACAGTGGAGTTTCTCATCATGGCGATAATGGCAAAGAAGGTGTGCTAATGGCACAAGCGGGGATGAAAAACAGTGACGTATTAAAATCCGCTACTGTTAACGCCGCCGATTTAATTGGTATGTCTGCAAGTTTAGGTACATTAGCGCCAGGAAAAATAGCCGATATCATTGCGTTTGATGATAATCCGCTAAAAGATATTAAAGCATTGTTAGATGTCGATTTTGTAATGAAAGGTGGAAAAGTCATTAAAAACTAATTTTTAATGACGGTTGTTATTTTTAGTCTTTTAAATGAGCTGCTACTTTGCTGCATACTTGCGTCATTCCGTAAGCCGCTTTATACGGAATCTCTATCGTTTTTCTCATCTTGCTATGACTTGTGCCTGAAAGTCACGCTGAAATTAAAAGTTAAGCGGTTGCAAAGTTTTATACGTATTTTTCAATACTGATAATAGCCTGACTGTAATCACTTAATGCATACTCAGCGCAGTTATCCTCGTCACGCCAGTCAACACCAATAACCATCGGATCGTTAGATAAATCTTCTACCCAAAATTCTAACCAATCAGCAACTGTAATGGGGGCAACTACATAATCTGCCCATTCATCAGCAATATGTACGCTTGCTAATTCAGTTGTTGACCATAAAGGCATTACGTCATGTTCTTCAAAATTTACAGAATCAAGAATAACCCACTCTTGTGATTTAGGTTCTTGTAATCCGTAAAATGTTTGAGTGGTTTCAACGTGTTTAATAAATTGGTTTAGTGGCTCTGGTAATGACATGGTTTAAGTATCTTTAAATAAAAAAGGGATTTTAACATAGGCTGTGTTAAACCATTAATGAATTTTCAAATACAAAGAAGCCAGCTATATTAGCTGGCTTTGATTTAACAACTGATTTGTAATTTAATTAAAGTGCTTTTAATTCAAGCTTTTTGATTTAAGTGATTAATTAGGATAATTAACCAGTACACTAATTAATCAGGACATTCGCTTATAAAGTATCTCAAAATAAAAAATAACACAGGTTAAATAGAACTTTGAGCGACTGTCCTCGATAAAATTTCAACCAGTACACTAATTAATCAGGACATTCGCTCATAAAGTATCTCAAAATAAAAAATAACACAGGTTAAATAGAACTTTGAGCGACTGTCCTCGATAAAATTTCTCGATAAATTTTATCGACAGTTGAATAGATGTGAACTTCAGCAATGCCAAGGACTTAATTAGGCCACCCATAATAACGTGTTATTAGATCACTGGCTTTCAAGTGGATCCTAATCGTATTTAGGTGTTGGAAAACGAGCACGCCGTACAATGAATCGAAATTCTTAGAAGCCCTAAAACTAAGAGGCTCACCGCTTTTAAAGTTTGCAATAAATTGCTGATTTTACTAGCGGTCCACCTCAGGGCGTGTTGTTATATTTATTGTGCCGCTACACTAACTTTAGTTGGTGAAGACTTAGCTAAATCTAAGAGACCGTAGTAATTTAATCCGTCAATTTTTTTGCCAATAATGAAATAGTTCATTTCATTAGTCATTGTAGGATCACCAATTACGTCATTAACACTTTTTACATCTGAAAATTGAATAGCCATTAGAGCCATCATAAATTCTATTTGTTGCGTAGGCTTTAAACGTTTTGAGACTTTAGAAATGCCATATTGGGTTGATTCAATTGTTGAACCGTCAAATACAAAATCCTTTTTTGTGCTAGCGCAAGCGCTAAGAATCAAAATTATGACAACTATCAGTAAATTTTTCATCGAATATCCTTATAAATATAAACACAATGACTCCCCACGAGGTGCTAGCTTCTGAACGTGGGCTAGTTTTACAAACCAGAGCCATACTAACTGTGTCAACAATATAAAACAGAGGCTAGCATGTCAAAACATAACATACTTTTCATTGGCTTAGATACACATGCAAAATTAGCTAGGACAGTCACTCAAACTGGAACATCATAGATATTTTAACTAATGCTTTATAAGCAAGTGTCTCGTTAAATTTCTAAATTTTTCAAGGGCTTTTCTGTGAGGCATGGTCTGAAGGAATCAGCTAGCAAATTTGCGAGCTGATGAACAATAAAACCATCTCATTGTAACTAGTCTCTGTTATTACATTAACAGCTAAAACAAAGGCCGACGCTGCATCCTGTTTCGACCTTTATTTTAATCAATATTTATCAACTTACTCTTTTAATTCATGACTTACAGAGCTGTCTGATTGAATAGCAAGCCCCTCTAAAAGCATTTTAGCTGCTCGGTCTGCTGTATCCTGAAAAGGCTCTAATATGAGTTCAACATCGAGTAAGTTTAATTCTTCGGTATCTATACTGCTTTGTGAAACAGCGGCTAATTTACCCTTATACCCAGCTGATCGGGTTAATTGAATCACGGTTCTTCTAATATCTTCTGACGACAAGCCTGTGTGTAAATGTGGAATTGTTGAAACAACCCAATTTGCATGATTCAATGGTAACTCGATGATAAATTCAGCATCGGTTGCATCGCCATATTCACACTCTAAACCTAACAGTCGCCAATGTTTTATTGCAGCAGGGTTAAAGTCGATACCTAATACGCTAATACCTTGTTCTTTAAGTCGCATCGCAATAGCAGTGCCAAGGCGCCCCAAACCAAAGATAATAACGGGGTAGTGAGCATCAGTATGATCATCCGTCATATTTTCGCGAGGAACGCCTGAACGTTCAAACATACCAATAACGGGCGTAAAAATAGAATAGAGTTGATGTGAGTAGGTGATCATATACGTTGATGCGGCAATGGTGATAATGCCAACTAATGTTACTAATCCCAGAATATCTTGTGGTACATGTCCTAAGCTAATACCCATCGCAATGAAAATTAATGAAAATTCACTAATTTGAGCTACGGTTAAACCAGCAAGGAAACCTGTTCTTTTACCATAGCCCATAAGCCCCATAATAATCATGACAATGAGTGGATTACCAATAAGCACAAACAGTGAGAAAAGCATTGCGCCTGGTAGATGCGCGCCTAATAAAGACAAGTCTAATGTTGCGCCTAAGGCGATAAAGAAAAACAGCAATAAAAAGTCACGTAAGGGCGCAAGTCTGGCAGCGATACTTTCTCGATAAGGGGTTGAAGCTAAGGCAACACCTGCAAGTAATCCACCCACTTCCATACCTAAACCGACGATGTCTCCTATGGCGGCAAAAAGGGCTGCTTGTGCAATGGCGTATATCACTAATAGCTCAGGCGCTTTAGCTAGTTTTTCAGTAAGAGGGTTAGCTATATAACGCACAAAAATAATAACAAAACCCAGTAATCCAACACCTGAAATGACAACTTGCCAAACGGATGAATTATTTGAATCGCCATGCCCAGAGCCAATACCAATAGTTGCTAATATAATCATAGCCACTACAACAACAAGATCTTGAACAATTAAAAAACCCAGCGCGATTTGGCCATGTAATGATTCAATTTCTCGTTTATCAGAAAGTAACTTTACAATGATAATAGTTGAAGAAAAAGTAAGTGATACTGCAACATAAAGACTAGTGATATGGTCTAGGCCAATACCTAAGCCTATGTAATAACCAAATAAGGATGTGAAAGCAACTTGACCAAGACCTGTTAAAACAGAAACACCACCAATAGACTTAATTAACTTTACATCTAATTTGATACCAACAAGAAATAACAGTACCGCGATGCCTAATTCAGAGAGCAGCTTGATTTGATCTTTGGAATGAACAATATCCAGTACGGAAGGTCCTGCTATTAACCCCACTGCAATGAAACTTACAATAAGGGGTTGCCTTAATAATAGTCCGATAAATCCCATGAGTGCAGCTAACACGAGCAGCGCTGCTATTTCAGTAAATGACGACTGTGAAATTAGTTCAATTAAATTCATTACATAATCCCTATCCTGTGAATATAGTATTCGATAATTTTACATTAATAGGGGGCGAGTGAATATATTAATTATTGAATAACATAGTTTTTATAAGGTTATTTGATCTGGATACTTAATTATAATAATAACGATGAAGTTAGCGCGTTAATTTACGCTAAAGTGTTTGTTAGTTATTTAAGCTTTTTAGTAATCATTCGGTGTTTATTCTCTGAAATACATGGTGTTCAATTCCTGCTTGTGGTTAAATTTAGGGTATCAAGCTTTATACGGTAAACACTACATTGATCAATCTTTATCCCGCTAACAAAATGGAAAATTTGTTACTGCTGCTTAATAAAATTTCCCAACTATCTCCCCTAGGTGTATTCAGTCAAGAAGTGATTGTGGTGCAAAATCCAGGGATGCAGCATTGGTTAAACCTCGCTATTGCCGAAGAACGTGGTATTAGCATGAATATGGGTTACGCGTTACCTGCTCAATATTTATGGAAGCTCATAAGAATGCTGGCTAGCGATGAAGATGTACCTGAACAGTCACCTTACTCAAGAGAAGTGTTAACTTGGCGTATTTATGCTTTATTAGCAACAGAAATAGTTGTTGATGACAGTGATTTTATCGCTGCAACACGGTATTGGAATAAGTCATCAGTAACAGAAAACGCTTATTCAAATCAAGAGCAGCCGAACGCTAACAAAGAAAATATTTTCAGCAGTCAGGAGAATTTAAAGCGTTATCAGTTAGCAGAACAAATGGCCGATTTATATGAACAGTATTTAATCTTCCGCCCTGAATGGTTAGACTCTTGGCAAAAGGGGCAAGAAGTTGACTTACTGTCTAATGACAGTAAGTGGCAAGCCAAACTATGGCAACAACTTATTAAACAACTCGCTTATAATCCAGTAGAGTTATTAAATAATGCGATGGCTAATATCGATAATAAGCTTGCAGCCGATCCCTTGCTATTACCGAAACGGTTAAGTTTTTTTGGTATTAACAGCATGGCTCCTATGTGGCTGACCTTTATAAATGCATTAAGCGAATATATTGAAGTAGATTTTTATCATCTAAACCCTTGTTTTTCTTATTGGGGCGATATTATTAGTGAAAAACAAGCCATTAGTAAGCTCTCTCATTGGTCTAACGGTGTTGATGATGAGCACCTATTTGTTGGTAACCCTTTATTAGCTAACTTAGGACAGCAAGGGCGAGAATTTTTAGCTTTATTGCAAGATTACAGTACGGTAAATGTTGAGCTATTTGTTAAAGCGAGCGCTAATAAAATCATTGAAGATGATAATTCAATCAGTAGCGACAATAATAATGATAACGATAGCAACAAGCCAGCCGAGCGAATTTTACATAAGTTACAAAATGATATTTTAGCGTTACATGATGCAACGAAAGTACCAGAGCAGTTAATTGATGACTCTATTACATTAGTTAGTTGTCATAGTGCTTTACGTGAAGTACAAGCATTACATGACTTCCTCCTTCATCAATTCAATGAATCTGCTAATCAGTCAAATAATACAGATAAGCTAACACCAAAAGATGTATTGGTTATGTGTCCACAAATTGAGCAATATGCACCTTATGTGAATGCAGTATTTACTCGAGGGTGGCAAGAATTAAACGATGAAGTACCGCCATTGCCTTGTTCTATTGCTGATCGCAGCGCAAAAGATAGCGATCCTTTGATTGCTGCATTTAGTGAGCTGTTAACCTTACCTGACTCTCGTTTTCAGGTGTCTCATTTATTAAGTTTTATTCGTTTACCTGCCGTAGCTAATAAATTTTCGATTAATGAAGAAGACGGCGAAAAAATAACAGTTTGGCTGAAACAAGCAGCGGTTCATTGGGGCTTAGATAAATCGCATAAAGCTAAATTACTGGGTGAGAATGTTAGTAATAGCTTTACTTGGCAGCAAGGATTATCACGTTTATTAAGAGGCTTTGCTTTTTCAGATACTGATACTATTTATCAAGAGCAACTTTTACTGGCAGCAGTTGAAGGTGATGATGCCGTATTACTTGGGCAATTAATGTTGTTCATTGAGCAACTACAAAGCTTAGCTCAACAGTTGAATACACCAAGAACGGCTAAAGATTGGCAGACCTTTTTATTAAACCAGTTGGCGTTGTTATTTACCACTAATCGTTATTTTACTAGCGACACGAAATCGAAAAGTGCTTCACAAGCGATAAATGCACAGGTAAATAATCAAATTGAAAACAGCTTAGCGATTATCGAACAGGCAATTAGTGCCCTGGTTGAATATTGCTCTCATGCACATTTTGAAGAAGTGATTGATTTAGCCATTGTCGTTGATTTTCTCAATGACCACTTCAGTCAAGGTGATGCTAGTCGTCAATTTATGGTAGGACAAGTAACATTCTGCTCTATGCTGCCTATGCGTAGCATTCCATTTAAAATTATTGCGGTATTAGGCTTGAACGATGGCGAATTTCCAAGGCAACGCCAACCATTAGGTTTTGATTTAATGGCGACCAGTGCAGCAAGGTTAGGCGATAGATCCCGCCGTGGTGATGATCGATATCTATTTTTAGAAGCAATTATCTCAGCGAGAAGTTCACTGTATTTAAGCTATCAAGGTCGTAATATTAAAAACAATAACGAAAAGCAGCCTTCGCTCGTGCTTAAAGAGTTAATGGATTATCTTACGCAAGGTTATGGCTGGAACTTCGATAAAGACAATGTAGATGAAAATTCACAGAATCAATTGCAGCAAATGCCTATGCAGCCTTTTAGTGAAGGTAATTACCTGGCCGCGCCAGACTTAACCGCTAAATCGTCAACAACTCATTCTTCAACAGCTAATTCTTCAATAGTAATTACTGCTTCACCAATAAAGGCGAGTTTTAATGCTAATTGGTTTAAGTTAGCACAAAATAATGGCCAAAAAGTTCAGCAGGATAACACTTCGTTAGTAATAACCGATGAAGAAATTGACTTAGAAACAATCACCGCAAACGATTTAATACGATTCTTTCAACACCCAAGCAAGATGTTTGCTCAAAAGGCATTAAACTTATACTTAGATGATAATAGCGTGCAACTAAATGATGTAGAGCCTTTTAGCGCAGATTATTTAGATCGTTATTTATTAAAACAAGATTTATTAACTGCAAGTTTAACAGCGTTATCTGCTAATACTACAAAGCCGATAATAAATAGCACTGAGCAAGTATTACATGCGGCTAAATTATCTGGAAAATTCCCTGATGCGCCTAGTACACAAGCTGATTTTGATAATTGGTTAGACGAAACTCAACAATTTAGCCAAGAAATTATTGATCAGGGCTGTGATAATCCAGAATTGATTGATTGCCAGATAATCGTAAATCAACATAAAACGGCAAATTCTAGTACGGGTCTACACTCAAGCCAGCCTACTATTTTGATAGCAAAAATACCGGTTAAACAGACTCATGATGGTGTTCAGTTAGTCTTTTATCGTAGTTCTGGTGCTAAAGTTAAAGATTTATTTACGTTATTTTTACATCATTTGATTGTTCAGTTATGGCAACAACAAAATATGGGCACCAAAGATTATGCGAGTAATATTCTTAGTCAAGTACAGAGTACCTGTGGTTTCTACTTTAACGCTAAAGCACAAAGTGTCGAACATTATAGTGTTTCTAGTATCGAAAATGCTGAAGCTGAGCTGAATATGCTATTAAGCACTTATGAGCAGGGCCAAAAACAAGCCTTGTTATTGAATAGTGAATTAGCGGCTCATGTGTTTAAGCAGGTACGCGGTAAAGCTGTGGAAATGACACAAGATCGTTTTGAGGGTGTTTGGTATGGCGATGATTCTGTTCCAGGGCTTAGTCATGACCCTTATATTACTTATTTTTGGCAACAATGTCCTGATATTACTATTTATTTACCGCAATTGAATATTGTTTATCAAAGTTTATTTAAGCATGTAAGCAAGAGTAAAAGTAAGGCTAAAGGTGAAAAGTCATGAGTCAGTCATCAAAATTTACCTTAACTAATTTAGATTCATCCACCATCCCGTTAACTGGCCGACATTTAATTGAAGCCAGTGCTGGTACAGGAAAAACTTACAACATAACTCGTATTTATTTACGTTTATTGCTTGAGCGAGAGCTGAAAGTAGAAGAGATTTTACTGATGACGTTCACTAAGGACGCGACTCAAGAGCTAAGAGGGCGTATTGATGCCTTTATTCGTGAAGCGCTTAATAACTGGCAAACCTTGTGTAGCCAGGATCCTTATTTTAAAGCCATTGATAAGCGAGTAAATCCAGATAACGTTAACCCTAATAAAATCGAGTTTTTACTAAAACGTGCATTATTGTTTTTAGATGAAGCGGCCATTTTCACTATCCATGGCTTTTGTCAGCGCGCGTTAACGCAACATGCTTTTGCGAGTGGTTTACCTTTTAACGCCAATATGTCGACCAACAGTAGCGAATTAGTACTAGAAGCAACGCAAGATTGGTATCGTCAATTGGCGAAACAAAGTATTGAAAATTTTGTCTTAGTTGAAGCTTTTTGGGCAACGCCTACTGCCTTTGTTTCAAGTTTTGCTAAAGCTATTTCACACAGAAGTGAGTTGTCGGTTATTGATGTGCAAAGCTTAGTGGCTAATTTTATCCAATTAGCCAAACAAGCCAGTGTAGCTTTAAATAACAATACAAGCTTACTTGATGAAGGATTAGTGGCACACAAAAAACCAGAAGAGCAAGAAAAACGCGCTGCAGAGCTTGTTAAATTGAAACAATGGTTAGATAACATTGCGCAATGCCAAGACGACAACGCTTTATTGGACGCTGCAGCCTATCCTATGCCAGATTATTTACTTAATGGTAATCGTCACCCTAAAGCATTTAAAGTGCAATTAGCGCAGGTTTTAGACAGTGCTAAAGAAATTAAAGCGCAAGTGAAAAACTTAGCTAAAAATATCAATAAAGCCCAAGCTTATCAAATTGTAAGAGCTGCTATTTATCAAATAAGACAACAAGTAAAGCAAACGAAAGAGCAGCTTAACTGTTTAGATTTTGACGACCTTATTAATACCTTGGCTGATTGTTTGCAACCAACCCCAGTAAACAATTCACCAAGTGCTAAGCAAAGAAATAATGTTTTAGCGCAAACGCTATTAGCACAATACCCTGTGGCGTTAGTTGATGAGTTTCAAGATACTGACCCTCAGCAATTTGCTATTTTGCAGGGAATTTATTATCAAAAAGATCAATCGAATGTTAATAGCGATAATACTAGTAGTACTGAATATAGCAAAAACGCACTCTATTTAATTGGTGATCCTAAACAAGCTATTTATGGTTTTCGGGGAGGGGATATCTTTGCTTATTTAAATGCACGTAGTGATTGTGATTATCATTGGTTGATGGATACTAATTGGCGTTCAAGTCCTGACGTTGTCGAAGCGTATAATCAGGTTTTTTCTGGCTCGACTACTGAGAACAGCGTGCAACAATCAGTTTTTGGCTATGGCATCGACTATCAACCCGTATTAGCGGGTAAGAAAGCGGATAGTGCTGTTGATTCATTAACCAATAAGGGACGAGCATTAAGGTTTGTACACTTTACTGGTGAAGGCTTTGCTGACAAAGTGCCACAGTCAGTCAGACCGTTAATGGCTACTTGGTGCGCTAATGAAATTGTCGAGTTACTTAATGATAATGATATTGGCAACGATATTGGCTCTGATTCCGAGAATAATAGTCAGAATAAAAAAACCAAGCCGAAAGATATTGCTATATTGGTACGTGATGGACGAGAAGCTAGTGCTATTAAAGAGGCTTTGTTACAAGCTAATTTAGCGAGTGTTTTTCTATCTGATCGTGCTAATTTATTTGATAGCGAGCAAGCAGCACAACTGATTAAGTTATTAAAAGGTATATTGGCACCAGAAGACGAACGACTTTATTTAAGCGCGATTACCTGTGGGTTACTTGGTATTAACGCCACTGCGTTGTATAAACTGCAACAAGATGAGTCGGCATATCAAATATTAAAATTTAACTTTTTCGATTATCGAGAGCAATGGCAGCGTCAAGGCTTTATCTCCATGGCGATTACTATTATGCACCAACATTTTGATTTCTCGGGTGCTAATGACAGTGGTAATAAATCTCGAGCATTGACCAACCTTTTACATTTGTTTGAGATATTACAATCGGCTAGCCAAAAGTTTTTACAACCACAAGAATTACTCTATTGGTTTGAACAACAATGTAACGATGATGGTGCGCGAGCAGCAAATGACTTAGAAACAGAGCAACGCCTTGAAAATGATGGCGACCTGATTCGTATAGTTACACAGCATGGCGCTAAGGGGCTTGAATATCCGGTTGTTTTCATTCCTTTCGCCACTCGTCATAAAGACCCTCTTAAGTTTGGTAATAAATCCGTTAGTTATATTGAATATCATAATGAGCAAGGGCAGTTATGTCTTAGTTTAGACGGCGACGAACAAGCTAAAATTGCCATGGCAAACGAGGCTTATGCTGAAAGTATTCGCCTTTTGTATGTGGCAATAACACGGGCAGAACGTCGCTGTTACATTCTAAGTACAGCGTTTGATAAATATGCATTGTCACCTTTAGGCAAAACATTGCAATGGCAACCTGAACAAGATATTGCCCAGAGTCTTAGTCAGTTAGTTGCTAGTTCACCCAATACCATTAGTTTTCAACATGAATCGTTTGATAGTCTTTCTTTTGATATTGCTAGTAATAGCATTTCGCAAAAACAGCAGGTTGAACAAACAGCTGAGCTAGAAGTAAGTAAGTTTATTGGCAAAATTGAACGAGACTGGTGGTTAAGTTCATTTTCAGCCTTAAGTAAAAATTTACGTCACGGCGGGATATCGTCGCCTGATAGAGACTCGATAGACGTTGATGATAATAGTTTAACAAATCGTAAAAATGATAAAGCAGTAATACGCTTTCAATTAGCGAAAGGTGCGCATAGTGGTAATTTATTACATGATATTTTAGAGCACAGTAACTTTAAAAGCAGTGATGAAATTGATAATAATATGCTTGAAAGCACCAAGTGGCCTCTACTTAAATATGGAGAGCTAACAACCGGTTTTACTGACGCTGATTTAGTGAGTTGGCTTGATGAAATTGTGAAAGCCCCAATGACTAATCAAAGCGATACGCTTGATACTTTTTGTTTAAGTGATATTCCTTTACAGAAAACCTTGCGTGAAAATGAGTTTTATTTTCCAATGAATGAAGCCAATATTACTGATTTAGAGAAATTGCTAACCGATCATCGAAATGCAGGTTTAACAAAGGCTAACCCAAATACTGTTCGATTACCAAGCTATAAATCTTTAAAAGGTATGATGCATGGCTTTATTGATTTAGTGTTTGAGCAAAACGGTAAATATTATGTTTGTGATTATAAATCTAGCCACTTAGGTGATGACTATAACGATTATGATTACGATGCATTGCGTGATGATATAGAAAAAAACTACTATGATTTACAGTACCTTATCTACAGTTTAGCGTTACATCGGTATCTTCAACAAAACTTGCCTGATTATGATGTAGCTGAACATTTTGGTGGTATTTATTATTTATATTTACGTGGTATGACAAATGATAAAAGCCATCAAGGGCAGGGCGTTTATTACCGAACAATTACAGTCAATGAACTAATCCAATTAGATGATCTTTTCTTGGGCAAAAAGTTAGCTAAAGACCTTGGTAAAAAATTAGATAACAAGCTAGCTAAGGAGCAGCAATAATGGCTCAAACAATCGTTAATTTTAATCAAACTCAGCAACAAATAGCCAATATAGAGGCGATAGATTATTTTTTTGGGAAAGAATTACTCGCAGCGTTAACCGTTCAGGCTGATTTGTCTGATGAACCACAACAGATCTTATTCCATTTATTAATAGCGTTAAGTGTCAGTTTACGTGCAGGACATTCATGCTTACCAATAACTGAAATTGCTGGGGAGAATTGGGGTGTTGCTTTCGATGAGCTCGGTGAGTGTAGCCATCAAGGTTACCTGTTTCCGAGTATAGATATTTTACAAGGACTACTGGCAGCTCTTAATATTTCGGCTGACCAACGACAGCCCGTAGTTTTCAACAATAATAGCATATATATGCGTCGCTATTACCAATTTGAATGGGAACTAGCCCGAGGTATTAGGCAACGGTTAACACAAACATCTTCAGTGTCTGAGGATGATATCTGTAGCATTGTTAGTCAACTATTTCCAAAGAATCAGGAGATCGAACATCCTGATAATAAGGCCTCTAGCATTGAAGAAACGAAGCATAATGAAATTGATTGGCAAAAATTGGCTGTCGCAAACGCAATTGATAAAAATTTCACTGTTATTGCAGGTGGGCCAGGTACTGGGAAAACCTATACAGTAACCAAGCTACTTGCTGCGTTATTAATGTTACAAGAAAAAAATCATTTACAGGGTGATGCTCCCGCATTAGAAATTGCGTTAGTTGCACCAACAGGAAAAGCTGCGCAACGCTTGTCTGAATCTATCATTAAGGCTATTGCAGGCTTTAGAGGGCTTATTGACGATGATATTTTGGCAGTAATGCCAACACAGGCAAAAACTATTCATCGTTTATTAGGTGTTATTCCTAACAACCATAACTTTAGACACAATCAAGATAATTTATTGTCTTGTGATGTACTACTGATAGATGAAGTGTCTATGGTTGATTTACCTATGATGGCACGTATATTTCGTGCCTTAAAACCTGAAACAAAACTTATATTGTTAGGTGATGCTGATCAGTTACCATCAGTGGCTGTTGGCTGTGTACTCGCAGATATTGCCCCAAGGCCACATTATGGTTACAGCAAGGAAAACGTAGCTTATTTGGCAAAAATTTGCGAATTAGAACCCGAATTTTTAGCTAGTCAGTTCCATCAAGCTGATTCTGAGTCAGTAACTCATCATGATCATTTAAGCTTTTTGATGAAAAGTCGTCGCTTTGACGGTGAAGGCGGTATAGGAATATTAGCTAATTATGTCATTCAAGGTGAGTCAACACTAAGTTGGCAGTTGTTAGCCAGTTCAACAAGCGAAGGTACGTTAGCTGATAGCAATAACCAGCTGAGCCTTGCAGATAGCAACTTAAGTAGTTGGTTGCCACCTTTAATTAAAAAGTATTACCATGGCATAGCACAATGTCCTGATGTTACCGATGCTTTTGCATTATTGGCTAAGTTTCGCGTATTGTGCGTTACTCGCCAAGGTGAATTTGGTGTAGATGCGGTTAATCAGTGGATAAAAGAACAATTGTTTTCTCGTTTTCATACTGAAGCTAACTATCATGGTATGCCAATTATGATCAATGAAAATGACTATCGATTAGGACTCTATAATGGTGATATTGGGTTACTTTGGCGTACTGACGAAGGTCAGTTAATGGCATACTTCGAAGATACCGAGCACGGCTATAAACTATTTATGCCATCACGCTTACCTAAATATGACATGGTTTACGCTATGACCATTCATAAAACTCAAGGCAGTGAGTTTGATCATGTTGCTATGGTGATGCCAAAGCAAACTGAACATCAATTACTATCACGTGAATTACTTTATACAGGGATTACCAGGGCAAAAACAATGCTAACCATTGCAAGTAATAAAGCCACTTGGCAACACGGTGTAAAAACTGAAATAAAACGTTACTCAGGGCTAATACTTTAATTTATAATTCACACCACACAGCATACTTTTATTTTCTAAGGAAAACTTGTCTTAATGCAGTTAATCAATATAGATAAAAAACGTTATAGAAAAAATTTAAACATTGTTATAGTCGGGTTCATTGGTACTTTATTAATTTTGTCTTTAATTTTTGGTCAACTGCTTATTGCTAGTTTTGCCCAAGAAGGGGTTAGTAATTTTAGATATAACCTACTCGGTGTTATTCTCTCTTTACTTGCTTGTGCTGGTATTATGCATACATTAAAGAATTCTGATGCTTTTAAAGAGATTTACTATGTATGGAAAGTAAAACAAATACAAAATTCAATTTATCGAAAATTGAAAAAAATCAAAGTTGGCGTAAGTAATGATGAGCACAACGCTTTAATTATTTTAGTTTTTTATTATCAGAGTTTAATACAAGTATATAAACTTGACGATAATACCTTAACCATTTCTGAAGTAGAAAAAAGATTTAGTGATTTACAAGCGGTTGTTGCTGAGAAAAACCTAACCATAAGTGCCGACCAATTTGAGAAAGAGTTGCTAGACTTTTACCGTTAATAGCGCATCGTCTTTATTTTTGACAAAAAAAACCAGTACTTATTAAGTACTGGTTTTTTAATTTTTAACATTCGCTAATATTATGTAAATCTACAAATTATTAGCCGTATTGTTATATTATCTTTAGCGCAATAAACTATCTGGCACGGAAAATAATGCGACCTTTAGATAAATCATATGGCGTTAACTCAACAGTTACTTTATCGCCAGTTAAAATACGAATATAGTTTTTACGCATTTTTCCTGAAATATGAGCAGTAACCACGTGGCCATTCTCTAATTCAACTCGGAACATAGTGTTAGGTAACGTGTCTAAAACCGTACCTTGCATTTCAATATTTTCTTCTTTCGCCATGGGGCGCTAAACCTCTATATGTTGTGCAAACAAGCAATAAGTTCAAACTAAATTGTTATAAATTATTGCCGATAAAAAAAGCTGCGCGAATAATGCCTAATTGTGCAGCTAATGTAAAGCTTTGTGGCTTTTTATTTATGAGAGATATTAAATAACAGCAGGAAAAATGTATTATTTTTGAACAAGTAACCATTGTTTTTTAGTAAATATTTCATAGGGGAAATATCTATTCTTGTAATTCATTTTCTGACAATCATCAATTTGATAACCTAAGTATAAAAACGGTAAATTGAATTTTTTACAAAAATCTATTTGAGTAAGAATAGAGAAAACACCTAAACCATTCGTCTTATAATCGGGGTGATAAAAGGTATATACCGCAGATAAGCCGTTACTTAATATGTCTGTTACGGCTAAGCACACTAATTTCTTTTCGTTGTTTTCTTCTAACCAGGTTTCAATAAACAATTGTTTGGTTAACTTACTAGCAAGAAAGGTTTGAAATTGCTCATAATTCGCAGGAAACATGCTGCCGTCTTGATGACAGGTATTAATATAAGTTTCATACAAAGGATAATATTCATCCTTTAATGCTTCAGATGTAGTAATTTTAAAATGTGCATTTCGCTTTAATGAACGTTTTTGGCTTTTAGATGGGGTAAATTGATTAACAATAACCCGAACCGAACTACAGGCATTACAGCTGGGACAATGAGGGCGATAAGATTGATCGCCGCTGCGACGAAAACCTTCCATCATTAACATACTATAACCACGATTATTCTGTAATCGTTCGTCAATAGCAATCAATAAACGTTCTTCTTTGTTAGGCAAGTAACTACAAGGAAAGGTTTTTGTTATACCTACTTTAAAAGTATCATCATTCATAGGGCAATTATTACTTATCTGTTGATTTGCGGCTTAATTAATTTAGGGTAATGCATTTGAGGTTATTTATGATCATTGAGCGATGAACGTTATTTCGTTAACTCCTTTCAACTTATTTTTTCCGTGTTGCTCTTTCCTAATTACTCACTTAAGTTGACTTCACGAGGATGCCAAAAATCTTTATCGATCGCTATATCTATAGCTTTATTTTTTAAGTTAATAAAATCATCTCGGGTAACTTCACTTGCGCCCATGTCGGCTAAAAAAGGGTTTAGTAACTGGCAATCAATAAAATCTACGTTAACCGAACTTAATAATTTACTTATTGCTACCAAGGCAAATTTAGAGGCATTAGGTTTGCTATAAAACATGGATTCACCAGAAAAGAAACCATTAATAGCAATGCCGTATAAGCCACCGACAAGCTCTTCTTTTGGTGATAATGCGTCATCATTATTTGTTTGCCAAACTTCGATTGAATGAGCAAAGCCAAGTTGATGTAAGTTGATATAAGCTGCTTCCATTTCAGGCAATATCCAGGTTTCATCACTTCGAAAGGGGGCATTAGCGCATTGTTTAATAACTTGTTCAAAAGCTGAATTAACGGTGACTTTATAAGGTGATTTTTTTATTGCCTTACGTAAGGTACGATTAACGTGTAAATCAGCAAGTTTAATTATTGCTCTAGGATCTGGAGACCACCACATTAATGGGTCGCCTTCACTAAACCAAGGAAAGATGCCATTACTGTAAGCATTTATTAATCGATTAGGCTGTAAATCACCGCCTAAAGCTAACAAGCCATTAGGTTCAGTCAGGGCAGCGCTAACAGGAGGAAATGCTACGTTATTATCGTTGAGTTGATATAGGCGCATATTATCCTAAAATTTTATGCTAAGGGAATTGTAAGGCTTATACAGGCATAAGTTTATCAGAGTAGACTGAACTATATGCCTAAGCTTTTTGGATAACTACTGGGCGTCGAGGTAGCGCTCAGCATCTAACGCTGCCATACAACCAGCACCGGCAGAAGTGATTGCTTGACGATAAATATGATCAGCAACATCACCTGCTGCGTAAATACCTTCAACACTGGTTTGTGTTGCATTACCTTGCGTACCACTTTGAATAGTTAAGTAGCCATTCTTCATTGCTAATTGGTCTTTGAAAATATCTGTATTTGGTTTGTGGCCAATTGCGATAAATACACCAGCTACATCAATAACTTCAGTTTTATCAGAATTAGTTTCTTTTAAACGTAAGCTATTTACACCCATGTTATCACCTAACACTTCATCTAAGGTGCGATCTGTGTGTAAAACGATATTACCGTTTTTCACTTTTTCATATAAGCGATCTGTTAAGATTTTTTCAGACTTAAAGGTATCACGACGATGAACAAGATGTACTTCGCTGGCAATATTTGATAAGTAAAGCGCTTCTTCAACAGCGGTATTACCACCGCCAACAACAGCAACTTTTTGGTTTTTATAAAAGAAACCATCACAAGTAGCACAAGCCGAAACACCACGGCCCATAAAGGCTTCTTCAGAAGGTAAACCTAAATATTGTGCCGATGCGCCAGTACAAATAATTAATGCATCACACGTATATTCGTTGCTGCCTGTTAATTTATATGGTTTAGAAGAAAAGTCTACTGATTCAATATGATCAAAAACAATTTCAGTATCGAACTTTTCTGCATGTTTTTGCATACGGTCCATTAATGCTGGTCCTGTTAAATCGTCAGCATCTCCTGGCCAGTTTTCAACTTCTGTTGTTGTTGTTAATTGACCACCTTGTTGCATGCCGGTGATTATTACAGGTTTTAAATTTGCACGTGCTGCATAAACAGCAGCAGTATAACCTGCAGGGCCTGAGCCTAAAATAAGTAGTGGGCAATGTCTAACGTCGCTCATGAATGAGTTCTCCAGAATTTTTGATAGTAATATATTTGAAAGATGTATAGCTTTATTAATTGGGATGATAAGAGGTTCTATCAAGGGTGTATAGTGAGAATATGCATTTTTCGAAAAAGAAATAAAAAAAAGAGCACAAATTTGAATTTGTACTCTTTATCAATTAACGTTTTAAAGACTAAAGACTAAAGACTAAACATTAAAGACTAAGTGCTGTCTTTGCTTCTACAAATTCATAACCTAAAACATCAGCTACTGGTTTGTAAGTGATTTTTCCTGCAGCAACGTTTAATCCTGCTAATAAATGCTCATCTTCAAGCAATGCTTGTTTTGCACCTTTGTTGGCGATAGTAACAGCAAAAGGTAATGTTGCATTAGTGAGTGCCATTGTTGATGTTCTTGCTACGCCACCAGGCATGTTAGCAACACAATAATGTACTACATCATCAACAATATAGGTTGGATCTTGATGAGTCGTTGCTTTAGATGTTTCAAAACAGCCGCCTTGATCAATCGCAACATCAACAACAACCGCGCCTTTTTTCATTGCTTTAATATGTGCTTTAGTGACTAATTTCGGTGCTTCAGCGCCAGGAATTAATACAGCACCAATCACTAAGTCAGCTTCAACAATCAATTGTGCCATTGCATCAGCAGTTGAGTATACTGTTTTCAAGCGTCCATCAAATTCAGTGTCTAACTGACGTAAACGAGGTAATGAACGATCTAAGATTGTTACGTCTGCACCCATTCCTACAGCCATACGAGCTGCTTGAGTACCTACAACACCACCACCAACAACAAGTACTTTTGCTGGTGCAACGCCAGGAACACCGCCAAGTAAAGCGCCTAATCCACCTTGTGCTATTTCTAACGCGTGAGCGCCTGCTTGGATAGACATACGACCAGCAACTTCTGACATAGGGGCTAGTAAAGGTAAACCACCGGTAGGAGATGTAACCGTTTCATAAGCAATACAAGTTGCTCCTGAAGTAATTAATAATTCAGTTTGCTTAGGATCTGGTGCTAAATGTAAGTAGGTAAATAAAATTTGGCCAGGTCTTAGCATTTTACATTCAATTGCTTGTGGCTCTTTTACTTTAATAATCATATCTGCAGTAGCAAATATCTCAGCAGCTTCGTCAATTATTTTCGCACCTGCTTCAATATATTGTGCATTGTCAAAACCAATAGCAGCACCGCCATTATTTTCAACAATTACTTGATGGCCGTTAACTGCTAATTCTTTAACTCCCGCAGGTGTTAAGCCAATGCGGTATTCGTGGTTTTTAATTTCTTTAGGTACGCCAATAATCATAATTATATCTCTTAAGTTAAATTATGATACCCAAGCTACCTCCAAATACATATTCTATTATGATATTAAAGCTAGCTTGGGTATCAGGCAGATTATAGAAGGAAACTGCCTCGCTAGAATGTATAGTATAAAAGTGTTTTAGTAGAATAACCTGTCGAAATTTATAGTTTTCCATTATATAATACTAAAATAAAATGAAATTATAGTGATATATACAGTATGCCATTGGTAACAAATAAAGTTATAGATCGTATTGATAAAAATATACTTGTTGAGCTTCAAAAAGATGGCAGGTTATCGAATGTAGAGTTATCAAAGCGTATTGGTTTAAGTCCAACAGCTTGTTTAGAGAGGGTTAGGCGACTTGAAAAAGAAAAATATATCACTGGATATCAAGCAAATTTAAATTCCTCAAAGCTAAACCTTGCTTTATTAGTGTTCGTTGAAATAACCTTGTCTAAAACTAGTCCCGATGTTTTTGATGATTTTGCTAGCGCAGTACACGAACTAGACGTTATACAAGAGTGCCATTTAGTTTCTGGAAATTTTGATTTTCTTTTAAAAACACGTGTACAAGACATGCTAGCTTACCGACAATTATTAGGGGATATATTATTAAGGTTACCTGGCGTAAGTGAAAGTAGAACTTATGTCGTTATGGATGAAATTAAATCCAGTAATATCTTACCAATCAAGCGATAATTTGTTATTTTAACCGTACCATTGCTTCTTCAAAATGCCTATACGTCTATTTTGAGTTAACATGGCTACAAATAATACTCATCTTCTTTTATCATGGAATTTTAATTGTCTTCAGAACTCGTAAAAAATACTGACGAAACTAGTCAAAAATCTGTTAATACTCCAACTGACGAGCTAACAACACAATTGAGCGGCGTACAACGCTTATTAGAAACAGGCTTACTGTTTTTTAGTGTTTTTGCCATGTTTTTAATGTTGGCATTATTTAGCTTTGATCAAGCCGATCCCGGTTGGGCGCAAACAGGGTATCAAACTCAAATTAGAAACCTTGGTGGCGCAGTAGGCGCTTATCTTTCTGATTTATTATTAAATCTTTTTGGTTACATCGCTTATACCTTACCTTTTGTTGTTGCTTTGATTGGTTGGCTACTGTTTCAAAAATTTCATCAATTAATGCAATTAGATTATTTAACGATTGGCTTGAAGCTTATTGGCTTTATTCTGTTTTATTTAGGCGTCACTTCATTAGCGAGTATGAATTTTGATGATATATACTATTTTTCGGCTGGTGGAATTTTAGGTAATGTATTAAGTAATACTTTCCTGCCTTACTTTTCATTTGTTGGAAGTACACTCATCTTCTTAATGTTTACTTGCTCAGGCTTTGTCTTGTTAACCGGTTTTTCGTGGCTAAACTTTATAGATGATGTAGGGCGTTACTGTATTTCTTTCTTTATGCTGCTAAAGGGTCTTCCACAAATAATAAAAAATCAGTTTGGTACCGGCGATGCTAATACGCATGAAAAAATTGACAATACGTTAGAAAAAGATCCAAGAGATAAAGAAGCAATAGAAGAAGTAACAAACACTGTTGAACCAGAAGTTGAAGAACCGGTTAAGAAAAAAATATCAATGCCGTTTTTCAATAAAAAACCAATTCCTGAGACACCTGAAAAAGCTGAAACTCAAGAGCCATTTGTTGATATCGATGATTTAATGGATGGTCCTTTTACTATCAATGTGCAAGAGCATGTTGATGATTCAGAAATTACGGCCGCTTTTAGCGCTGTTGAAAAAATTAATGTCGCCGATGACCAACAACCGCGTGGTAAATTATCGGCTAGCTCTGATACTAGCCAAGTTAATTTAGTACCCAGTGTTGAAGAAAAGTTTGAAGGCATGCCTTCTATAGATTTACTGGATAGAGCAGACAAAGCTAAAAATCCAATTAACCAAGAAGAATTAGAGCAGGTTAGTCGTTTAGTAGAAGCTAAGTTACTTGACTTTAAAGTAGTGGCACAAGTGGTTGCTGTTTACCCAGGACCTGTTATTACCCGTTTCGAATTAGATTTAGCTCCTGGTATGAAAGTGAGCAAGATCAGCTCATTATCTAAAGATTTAGCGCGTGCCTTGTCAGCTATAAGTGTACGTGTGGTTGAAGTCATTCCAGGTAAGTCTGTGATTGGTTTAGAATTACCAAATAAACACAGAGAAATTGTTCGATTAAGTGAAGTTATTTCGTGTAAAGAATTTGAAGAATCAAGTTCATCATTAACTATGGTACTTGGCAAAGATATTGCGGGTGAACCAGTTGTAGTTGATTTAGCGAAAATGCCGCATTTATTAGTGGCTGGTACCACGGGCTCTGGTAAGTCTGTTGGTGTTAATACAATGATTGTGAGTCTATTGTATAAATCAACGCCTGAAGATGTTCGTTTGATTATGATTGACCCTAAAATGCTTGAGTTAAGTGTATATGAAGGGATTCCACATCTATTATCTGAAGTTGTAACTGACATGAAAGATGCCGCTAACGCTCTTCGTTGGTGTGTTGCTGAAATGGAACGACGTTATAAACTTATGTCAGCACTAGGTGTTCGAAACTTAAAGGGATATAACAAAAAAGTCTTGAACGCAATTAAAGAAGGCGAGCCTATTATTGATCCAATATGGCAGCCAAGTGATGGTTTAGATCAAACTCCACCACAATTAGAAAAGCTGCCTAGTATTGTTGTTATTGTTGATGAATTTGCTGACATGATGATGATTGTTGGTAAGAAAGTAGAAGAATTAATAGCGCGAATTGCTCAAAAAGCTCGTGCCGCAGGCATTCATTTAATACTAGCAACTCAACGTCCTTCAGTTGATGTTATTACCGGATTAATCAAAGCTAATATTCCTACACGTATGGCATTTCAGGTTTCGTCAGGTTTAAACTCTCGAACTATTTTAGATCAGCAAGGAGCAGAGCAGTTGCTAGGTATGGGTGATATGCTTTATTTACCCCCTGGAACCGGTGTTCCTACTCGTGTTCATGGTGCCTTTATTGATGATCATGAAGTGCATGCCGTAGTGAAAGATTGGAAACTACGCGGTGAGCCAAATTATGTTGAAGAAATCTTAGCCGGTGGCAGTGATCCTGATATGTTACTACCCGGTGAGCAGCCTGAAGGCAGTGAAGATGAAGAATTAGATACACTTTATGATGAAGCCGTTCATTTTGTTACTGAAAAACGTCGCGTTTCTATCTCGAGTGTACAAAGACAATTTAGAATTGGTTATAACCGTTCAGCAAGAATTGTTGAGCAAATGGAAATTCAAGGGATAGTGTCTACTGCTGGCAATAACGGTGCTCGAGAAGTACTCGCACCACCACCAATTAGAGATTAAATTCGGATAAAAATGAATATGAATTATGTAAAAATTATTACCTTAGCGCTAACACTTAATGCTGTTATAAATAACACCGTGGAAGCAAATGAACTTGTCGAGAAAACGACTACATTAGCAAGTAAAGAAAGCGCAGGAAAAACTGATATAGTCACTGATGAATCAGCTATAACAGCGTTAACTACACCAAGTTTAGCCATCAAAAAGCTAACTACAGAAAAAGCATCAGCCGCTAAAATCGAATTAATGGCTAAACTGGCTAATTTAAATCATTTTAGTGCTAAGTTTGAGCAAGAAGTACAGAGCGAATCAGGCGATATTCTTGAACAAAGCTCAGGAGAATTAGCTATTAGTAAACCAAATTTAGCTAATTGGCATACGGCTGAACCAGACGAGCTATTGATTGTGTCTGATGGTGAAAATGTTTGGTTTTATAATCCATGGATTGAGCAGGTGAGTGTGTATTCTTTATCAGCTGCTATTGCACAAACACCTATTTTATTGCTAACCAGTCAAGATGAGGCGATGTGGCAAGAATATAGCGTTATAAATAATGAAGATAATAGCTTTGTTATCACAGCAAAAGATGTAAACAGTCAAATTAAGAGTTTAACGTTGCTTTTTGATACAAACAAAGCAGGGGGTAAATTGAAACAATTTTCCTTCTTAGACGCTACTGGCCAATTAAGCCACATTAAGTTAAGCAATTTTAACGATCGCACTATACCTGACGAAAGTTTATTTAACTTTGTTGTACCAGAAGGTGTGCAAATAGATGATCAACGCACTAATTAACTTATAACAGGAAATGTGTGAACATTGTGGAAGACAATCAACAAACTAATTTATTTGGCTTAGCACTAGAAACTTCTGAACATGAGTCAGTTGAAGATGCTGTTGCGGGTTCAACGGTGTCTTCTAACGCACCGCTTGCTGCAAAAATGCGCCCGCAGAGCTTAGTGGATTATGTCGGACAACAACACATTCTTGGTGATGACTCCCCGTTAAGACAAGCGATTATGCAAGGT
Source organism: Colwellia sp. 20A7 (assembly GCF_009832865.1). Taxonomy (NCBI): domain Bacteria; kingdom Pseudomonadati; phylum Pseudomonadota; class Gammaproteobacteria; order Alteromonadales; family Colwelliaceae; genus Colwellia; species Colwellia sp. 20A7. The sequence goes on from NZ_CP047130.1 coordinate 2,249,304, forward strand.
CATTGTCATTCGCTTATTTTTTGGGGGCCACCAGGCAGTGGAAAAACGACCCTAGCAGAAATTATTGCCACCCATGCTAATGCTAAAGTAGTTAGATTATCTGCGGTAACATCAGGCATTAAAGATATTCGTCTTGCTATTGAACAAGCCAAAATTAGAGCCACTAATCATTCAAGCAAAGAAAGTAAAACGGTACTCTTTGTTGATGAAGTACACCGTTTTAATAAATCTCAGCAAGATGCTTTTTTACCTTTTATTGAAGATGGCACTATTATTTTTATTGGTGCAACAACTGAAAACCCAGCATTTGAACTAAATCAGGCTATTTTGTCTCGTGCGCGCGTGTATACGTTAAAAAAACTGAACACCGAAGAATTATCTCAGGTATTAACGAGAGCAATCAACTTGGTATCGCAGGAGCAGAACGTTAGCATAGCGATGGATAAAGATGCTAAGCAGAGTTTATTAAACCGTAGTGATGGTGATGCAAGAAGACTGCTTAACTTGTTAGAAAACTGCCTTGATAGCCAAACAGCTTTTTTATCGGGGGAAGATCAGAAAATAACAATATCCGTTGAACTCATAGCACAAGTAGCAGGCAGTAAAATAGCGCTTTATGATAAAGGTGGTGATGCCTTTTATGACTTAATTAGCGCCTTTCACAAATCTGTCAGAGGCTCAGATCCTAATGCCGCACTTTATTGGTATGCTAGAATTTTGACCGGCGGTGGTGATGCACTTTATGTGGCAAGGCGTTTATTAGCGGTAGCGAGTGAAGATATAGGAAATGCCGATCCACGGGCGATGCAATTAGCGATTAATGCCTGGGACACGTTTCATCGAGTAGGACCTAGTGAAGGCGAACGAGCCATTGCTCAAGCTGCTGTATATATGGCTTTAGCGCCGAAAAGTAATGCTGTTTATATGGCATTTAATCAAGCTAAGGCTCTAGCTGAACAAACATCAGGTTTAGACGTGCCCGATCATTTAAAAAATTCAACCAGTGAAATTACCAAGAATTTAGGTCATGGTGTTGATTATCGTTATGCTCATAATGAAATTAATGCTTTTGCTGCAGGAGAAAATTATTTTCCCGAAGCGTTAGCGAAAGCAAATGGTTATAATACCGATCTTTATCAACCGAGTGATAGAGGTTTAGAAAAGCAATTAAAAGAAAAACTCGATTATTTAAACCAGCTAAACCAAAACAGTAGTGAGCAGCGTTATGAATAATGCGATTAGTAACCTAACTTTATATGCTTTTGTTGCTTTAGGCGGGGCTTGTGGTGCTAGTTTGCGTTTTTATATTTCGCAATTAGTGTTAAATTGGCTAGGAAAGGGGTTTCCTTTTGCAACATTGATGGTTAATATCACCGGCTCATTTATTATGGGTTTATTATATCAATTAATAGAACATGAAATTTTAGATATAAATGTTCATAGAACCTTAATAGGTATTGGATTTTTAGGTGCTTTTACCACCTTTTCAACATTTTCCTTAGACTCCTTGTTATTAATTCAACAAGGAGACTTACTAAAAGCTGGCATTAATATTTTATTAAATGTGTCGCTTTGTATCGCTGCTGCTGGTTTAGGACTTTATTTAGTCTCAGCAATAGCCAAATAATATAACTTTTGTAGATTTATTTTTTAATCTTAATTTTAAACTAGAAATAACGTGAATAATTATGCTTGATGCCAAACAACTTAGAACAGATACAGATAACATTGCCACACAACTGGAAAAGCGCGGTTTTACCCTTGATACTGCAACGTTAAATGCACTAGAAGAACAACGTAAAGCGATTCAAGTTAAAACGCAAGATTTACAAAATGAGCGTAACACTCGTTCAAAATCTATTGGTCAAGCAAAAGCCCGTGGTGAAGATATTGCACCATTACTTGCTGCTGTTAGCCAACTAGGTAACGATTTAGATGCTGCCAAAGCAGAGCAAGATGAAGTACTTGCTAAAATTAATGATATTGCCAGTGCAATTCCTAATTTATTAGACGAATCGGTACCTGATGGTAAAGATGAAGATGATAACGTTGAAATTAAACGTTGGGGTACGCCACGTGAATTTGATTTTGAAGTTAAAGATCATGTTGATTTAGGTTTTTCTGTAGACAAAGGTTTAGATTTTGAAAGCGGTGCAAAATTAGCAGGTACTCGTTTTGCTGTTATGCGCGGTAAAATTGCTAAATTACACCGAGCTTTAGCACAATTTATGCTAGATATGCACACAGAAGAGCATGGCTATCAAGAAATGTATGTACCGTATTTGGTTAATGCTAGTTCTTTATATGGAACAGGGCAATTGCCAAAATTTGGTGAAGATTTATTCCATACTGATTTATCAGGTAAACAATTCTCTTTAATTCCTACATCAGAAGTACCGTTAACTAACATGTACCGTGATGAAATTGTTGAAGAAGCTGAATTACCAATAAAAATGACAGCACATACACCTTGTTTCCGCAGTGAGGCAGGCTCTGGCGGTCGTGATATCCGTGGTCTTATTCGCCAGCATCAGTTTGATAAAGTAGAAATGGTACAGTTGGTTAAACCTGAAAATTCATTTGATGCATTAGATGAGTTAACGGGTCATGCAGAAGCTATTCTTGAAAAATTAGAACTGCCGTATCGCACGATGGCGCTTTGTAGTGGTGATGTTGGCTTTAGCGCAACAAAAACCTTTGATCTAGAAGTTTGGTTACCAGCACAAAATACTTACAGAGAAATTTCGTCTTGTTCTAACATGGGCGCATTCCAAGCTCGTCGTATGCAAGCACGTTTTCGTAGTAGCGAAACCAATAAGCCTGAATTATTACATACCTTAAATGGCTCAGGTCTAGCAGTAGGTCGAACGTTAGTTGCTGTATTAGAAAATTACCAACAAGCGGATGGTAGTATTAATATTCCAACAGCATTACAACCTTATATGAATGGCTTAACCAAAATTGGTTAATTGGTTAATTGGTTCATAAATTACCGTTAGTCATTACTTTACGTCGTCATTCCGTAGTTCACTTAATACGGAATCTCACGCAGTTAGTCGTATAAAAAGAGAGATCCTGAATCAAGTTCAGGATGACGACAAGTAGTTGTTCAGATTGACGATAAACAGTTATTTAGGTTAACGGTAAATAACTGTTCAGGGTGGTGTTAAATAGTTGTTTAGAATAATAGTGGAACGACATTCATACTACCGATAATATTGAGAAAAGAGCTATTAACATTTTGTTATTAGCTCTTTTTTATTATCTATTAAAATATTTCTGTAATAAATTACCACTTATCGGGTCTACTCCTTGTAACCTAAAATTTAAAGGAATATTCACTTGCTTACTACACTCCGTAATTTTTTAATTCAAGCCATAATCGTCGTCGTTGTTTTTCAAAGCGTATCTTACCTGCGCGAAACGACTATGCTTTCTTCTGATACCAAAATAACACCAACGAGTGCATTGTCATTTACGCAAGTGCCAACACTGTTAGGAGATACGGTTTCATTAAATTCACAAGGCAAAAAAACGATTATTTATTTTTTTGCACCTTGGTGTAAAGTTTGTGATATTAGTATTAGTAACTTACAAACTTTGTATGAAAAAAATAGTAATATTGATGTAGTTGCTGTTGCATTAGACTATAGAAAACTCAGTGAGATATCAGATTTCTCGCAAGACAAGAAATTAACGTTCCCTATTGCGTTAGGAAATGAAGAAATTAAAAATGCTTTTTTAATTACTGCTTACCCTAGTTACTACGTTATCAACGAAGAAAATACAGTTATTGGTAAATCTTTAGGGTATTCTTCTGAACTTGGGCTTTATTTAAGATCTCTATAGTGATCTTATTTATGTTTGTGTACACTGTTTCCTTACTCTTTAGTCCATACCGAACAACAGATTAGTCGGTATGAAAGAAAAAGGCTTTCTACTTTATGCAAATATCTGACAACTTTGATAGCGGTAATATCCGTGTAATTGATGCAAGTAATACCAACAATATTCAATTAGAAATAAAACACGATAATCAATCTGAATTTTACCAGTGGTTTCATTTTAAGTTACAGACGGATGCTAGTCCTAGTAATGCTCGTCAAGAACATGTTCTTAATATTATTAATGCAGGAAAATCTGCTTATGTTGAGGGCTGGAAAGGTTATCAAGCGGTAGCATCCTATGATCGTGATCATTGGTTTCGTGTACCTACTACATTCGACGGTGACAAACTGACGATAACGATGACCCCAGAATACGATTCTGTTTATTTCGCTTACTTCTCTCCTTATAGTTACGAACGTCACCAAGATTTATTGCATAATGCACAAATGGATCTTGAATGTCAGCTACAGGTTTTAGGTCAAACACTTGATGGTCGAGATGTTAGCTTATTGAAAGTTGGTGAAGAAGGTGAGGGCAAGCGTGTTATTTGGTTAACTGCACGTCAACATCCAGGTGAAACCATGGCTGAATGGTTTATTGAAGGTTTTCTCGATCGTTTACTTGATGAAGATGATGGTGTTGCGCGTGCCTTATTAAATAAAGCTGTATTTTACATTGTGCCTAATATGAACCCTGATGGTAGTGTTCGTGGACATCTTCGTACTAACGCTGTTGGTACAAATTTAAATCGTGAATGGTTAGAGCCTTTGATGGAACGAAGCCCTGAAGTTTACTTAGTACGCGAAAAAATGCTTGAAACAGGCATTGATATGTTTTTAGATGTTCATGGTGACGAAGCATTACCTGTTAACTTTTTAGCGGGTTGTGAAGGTGTGGTTAATTACGATGAACGCCATAAAGCACTTGAAGACAAATTTAAAAATATTTTATTGTCGTTAACTCCTGAATTTCAAGATGAGCGTGGCTACGACAAAGATGAACCTGGTCAAGCTAACCCTACGGTTGGTACAAATTGGGTCGGCAATCAATTTAAATGCTTAGCTTATACTATTGAAATGCCTTTTAAAGATAATGACTTACTACCTGATTACAGCGTGGGATGGTCTGATGTTCGTAGCAGTTTGCTAGGACGTGATTTCTTAACCGGCATTTATCACATGGTAGATGATTTAAGATAGTTTTAATCTTTACTGTATTCGTCAATGTAAGTGTCATAAGAACACATTAATTGACGAATGCATTTTCAAACCAAACACTATTTAATAAGTGTATAAAATAATAAAAATAAAGAGGAAGTTTACGTGCAAGATTTAGTCAATACTATTAACGGTTATATTTGGAGTAGTGCTCTGATTTACCTGTGCCTAGGTGCAGGTTTGTTTTTTACTGTGTTAACACGTTTTGTCCAAGTTCGACAATTTTCAGAAATGTGGCGTTTGTTAATGTCAGGTAAAAGTTCAGAAAAGGGTATCTCCTCTTTTCAAGCTTTAGCCGTATCTTTATCTGGTCGCGTTGGTGCTGGTAACATAGCAGGTGTAGCTGCTGCGATAGGTTTTGGTGGGCCTGGTGCTGTTTTTTGGATGTGGGTTGTCGCGTTTTTTGGTGCTGCTACAGCTTATATCGAGTCAGCGAATGCACAAATCTATAAAGAAGAGCATGATGGTAAATATTATGGTGGTCCCGCTTATTATATTGAAAAAGCGATGGGTCAAAAATGGTATGCATGGATCTTTGCTATAGCTACAATTCTTGCTACGGGTGTGTTGTTACCGACAGTACAATCTAATACTATTGGTACAGCCATAGAACAAGTTTTTTCTAACAGTGGTAGTATTGCTACAGGTATTGGTGTTATTAGTTATGCCAAACTTTATACTGCGACCGGTATAGTATTGCTACTTGGTTTTATCATTTTTGGTGGGATCAAACGAATCGCCAACTTCACACAAGTTGTTGTGCCATTTATGGCATTAGCCTATATTTTAATTTCATTAATTATCATTGCTTTAAATATCACTGAATTACCTAGAGCATTTATGATGATTATTAGTGATGCCTTTACGCCAATGGCTGGTTTTGGTGCTGCTATAGGTTGGGGTGTTAAACGTGGTGTTTACTCTAATGAAGCAGGTCAAGGTACTGGCCCGCATGCTGCAGCCGCTGCTGAAGTTGAACATCCTGCCCAGCAAGGGTTAGTACAATCATTCTCAGTATATATCGATACGCTGTTTATTTGTTCTGCGACAGCATTTATGATTATTATTACCGGCGCTTATAATGTACACGGTGTAGGTGATGGATTTATCGTGCAGAATATCGGAAGTAATATTGCCGCGAATGGTCCTGAGTTTACGCAAATTGCGGTAGAAAGTGTTTTTACTGGTGTAGGTAAACCGTTTGTTGCTTTAGCATTATTTTTCTTCGCCTTTACTACAATATTGGCGTATTACTTTATTGCTGAAAATAATATTTATTACATCAAGCGAACGTTTAAACTTCCTGGTGCGGTATTCATACTTAAAGCCGTCATTATGACCGCTACTTTCTATGGAACGGTAAAAGCCGCTAATGTTGCATGGGGGTTAGGCGATATTGGTGTAGGCCTAATGGCTTGGTTAAATATTGTTGGTATTATTATCATCTTCTTTATGTCTAAACCGGCGATAAAAGCGTTAAAAGACTATGAAGAACAGCAAAAAGCTAATGTTGATAAATATACTTTTGACCCGATAAAATTAGGGATCAAAAATGCAACATTCTGGGAAAACCGTATAGCCAAAGCTAAGAGTGACAAGATTAACGAGTATTAACGCTATATCAATAGAAATAATAAAAAAAACGTCTTTAAGGACGTTTTTTTTTGCCTGAAAAAGGGTAGAATATTAGTAAGATAATGTGTAACAAAGGTTAACCAAAATGGCAGTAATTAATTGCCCTAATTGCAAAAAAAAAATATCGGATAAAGCAAAAGAATGTAGCCACTGTGGATTAGCATTACAAGCATTAGACAGTGATAAAATCGCTAGTTTAAATCGCGTCAATAGAATTAATAAAGCTCAAAGATTAATGAATTATTCTTTTGTCTCCATGTTAATGTTTTGCGGCGGTTTTTTGTTTATGTTTTGGGATAATGTTGAGAAAGGTTCTTGGCAGCATACGTTAGCTATGATTTGTACCATTATTGGTTTTATTATGTATTTAGTTATTCGAGTAAAATTACTTCTCTTTAAACGAAAAAAATAACCTGAGTCTCTTATGAATTTACAAGATACAATTGAACATATGCCAGAGGCAATGTATTTACGTCTAAAATGCGCAGCTGAAACTGGCAAATGGCCAGAAGGTACTTTGGTAGACCAAGCACAACGCGATACAGCGTTACAATTAATTATGGCCTATCAAGCGCGTCACTTAAATAGTGATGAAATGTTAACGATTGGCAGTGACGGTCAAATGGTACATAAAAATAAGCGTCAATTAAAAGAGCAGTTTTCTTCCGTTGCTAAAGAAGAAACTATTACGTCAAGTACTACCGTAAACCCAGAAAATGAAAATTCAACTAAGAGCGATATCGCTCATTTTACCAACCTATAATAATCAAAAGTATATTTTCTAATTCATTTTCTTAGAAGTATTGCATGTTTATTTATCATCAAAATGTGATTTCCCATGATTTTCAATCTGTTTAAAAGTAAAAACAACTGGCAACATAAAGATAGTAATGTTCGTATTGCCGCTATAAATGATGAATTAACTAATAATAGTGAGGATAAAACAGTACTATTATCACTACTACATAACGATGATAGTGAGTTAGTCCGTCGTGCGGTATTATTAAAGCTAAATAGTTTTGATCATTATTTAACTGAGAGCTCAGTTAATAATAATAACAGTGTACGAGATTTTGCTAAATCTCAAGTACAAGACATTCTCTCTGGTAAGCATAATATTGTTTTATCTCCTAAGCAAAAGCAGGATTTTCTATCACAGATAATTGATTTAACAAAGACAAGCAAAGAACAAATCATTGACAGTGCTTTATTAAACCATTGGTTTGATCTTGAAAGTGAACCTAGTTTGGTTCTCAGCTTATTTGAAGTACTTGTGCAAAACAAAAATTCAGCCCAATTCTTATTGCAAACGTTCACTAAGAAACAATCTAACCAAATTCAGAAACATTTATTATCGCTTGAATATAACGAACTCAAAGATGCGTCATTATTAACAAAATTGAGTAAAAAAGCGGTTGATGATGAAGTCTCTCAAATAATAAATACCCGTTTAACACAATTGATTGAAGAAAAAGAAAAACCGAAAAAATTGTTAAAACAAAAACAATTAGTGCTAGCGAAATTATTAGCACTTAAAGATCAATCAGATTATGCATATTACCTAACAAATAAATCAGCTTTAGAAGGTGAGTGGCAGCAAGATCTTGCTGAGATATCTTGTTTGACAGAAGAAGATCAAGAAACACTATTAAATAAATTTACTAAAATAACGGGACAACTTACCCAAATTTTTGCGCCGAAAGAAGAAGCGTATCAGCAAGCTAAAATTGCAGAAAAGTTACTTAATGAAAAAAATACAGCAAAAGAAAGCTTTAATCTAATTATTGCAGAATTAAATAAAAAAATAACCACAGCTGTATTTGATGGAAGCTTAGAAGGAAATGATACAGGGAATGTTGTTGGCAATAATACTGAAGAAGAATTTTTAAGTACATTAAATAAACTTAACGATGATATCAATGCAAGTGTGCTCAATAAAAAAGAACAAAATGAGTTTTTACAAAAATGTTCGCAACTAAGAATACGATTAACGCAATTACCTGAAATTGCTCAATCAGTGAGTGAAGCGACTTACCTTATATCTAATATTTCACAGTTAGCTTTACCTGAATCGCTGAGTGAATTAAATGAACGTCAAGAAACATATAATGATTGGTTAAGTAATTATAAGTCTGTCAATAAAAAAGCGTGCGGTGTGTTACCACAGTCGATTACTGAAGCTTATAAAGAGATTACACAAAATTGGCAAAATGGTTTAAGACCTTTGCAACAAGAACAAAAAAAATTATTTGAGCAAACGAAGAAAAAATTAATTGATCTAAAACGTTTATTAGTTGGCGGCAAATATAAAGTTTGTTTTGGTTTATTCAAAGGGGTTAATCAAGCCATTGTTTTATTATCGATTCAACAACAGCTACAATTACAACGTGACCTTGAAATCGTCAGTAAAAAAATGGCTGAAATCAGTGATTGGGAACATTACATTGCAACGCCACGTAAACAAGAGTTATTAGTTGAAATTAATACTTTAGTGACAACACCATTAGACGATCCAAATGCACAGGCAAATAAAGTAAAGCAATACAGAAAAACGTGGAATTCATTAGGTCACGCAGATGAAGACGTAGATAAAGAATTGAATGAACAGTTTAACTTAGCGTGTGAACAAGCATTTGCCCCATGTCGTTTGTTTTATGCCGAGCAAGAAAAAATGCGCGAACTTCATTTAGTCACACGTAATGAAATTTTAGTACAAGCGCAAACCTTAGCAGAAATGATACAACCTGAAAATACTGATAGTGCCGCAGTAGACTTTAAAGCACTTGATGGTAAATTAAATAAATTACAACAACGCTGGCAGCAAGCAGGTGAGGTTGATAGAGAACAATATCAAAAATTATTTAAACAATTTAAAAATATCATTCCGCCTATTAAAAATGCAATTAAAGGTTTTCATGATGCTAACGGTGTTAAAAAGCATGCATTAATTGTTGAAGCTGAACAGCAACTTGCTAATGAAGATACTTATCAAGCAATCGAAAATGTTAAGAAACTACAATCGCAATGGCGTGATATTAGTTTTGCCGGTGCTCATCAAGAGTCTAAACTTTGGCAAAAATTTAGAGCGATTAACGATCAAGTTTTCGCAAAACGAGATCAAGCTAAGTCCGAACAAAAATCAGAATTAGCTCAGTTGGCCGAAACATTTAGTCAAACACTTAGTAATATTAAAGTAAGTGTTAACAACATAGCAGATGCTAGTACAGATAAAAGTATAGAAAAAAATAATATTCTTAGTGCCAAAAAACAAGCTGAAGAATTATTATCACAAGTGATTGCTAACAAGCCTGTTATTAAATCAGTTGCTAGTGATATTGAATTGTTTATAAAACAACTCAATAAAAAAATCGTACAAATAACCGTTGATGAAGAAAAGAAAAGTTGGGAAGGTTTATTTAATATTCTTGAGCGAATGGCGCAGTCTGACATTATTGCTGAAGAAAATATTGTAAGTTTAAATGAATATCAAAACCTAACGAGTTTTTGGCAAAAACGATTATCAGATCTTTGCTCAATAACCACTCAGGCTAATTCAAGCGAACGTGAAGATAAAACACTAGAACTTGAAATCTTGGCTCAAGTAGAATCACCAAAAGAGTTAGCGTCACAACGAATGATGGTACAAGTAAAGTTAATGCAAGAACAAATGCAATCATCAGGTATTATTGATTTAAATAAACGTTTAATTGATTGGTTAGCATTAGGAAAATTAAATGCGTCAGATGTTGAATTATTGATTCGATTAAAGAAAGTATTTGTTTAATAATAACCTAAATAAGCATGGCTGCTCTTTTAAAACTGATAATGCTGTTCACCGATAGTGAACGGCATTACTAATTAAAAGCCTTTATATTGTTTTATTTAAATGAATTGTTTTTTAATCAACAACATAACTAATTCCATTTTGAGTTCTTTCTACCCATACTTATATTCGGAATAGTAGATAATAAGTATAATTTAACTTCCTAAAATTATAGAAATCAAAATTAATCCTATACCTACTAGCCACATAAAAAATGGAATTTTAGCTTCCTGCCAATATATGTATAAGAATATAATTGCAATCGGCGGGAAAAATAAGCAGCCCAACCCCCACAAGATACTTTGTATAAACGCTGTAGCTACAAATATAATGACACCTGCAAGCGTAACCTATATTTACCAAATATAATAAAATATCCAACATAGTGTTCCTTGTTATTTCAGTTAATCATCCTTTTTAACCTTGCTATGGTTATGAAAAAATACTTATGCTCTTTTCATCATACATGTACTAATTTCACAAATACAAATTCAAAATTTTTATATAATAATTGTTTTTTGCTTGCTGTTTATTTATCTAAATATAAAAAACTTGGTAGGGGGCTAACTTGTTAATTCGCCTCGTAAATTCACTTCCATCAAACGACACGTTTCCGCATAACTTAAATTTTGACTAAGCAAATAATGAAGCTTGGTTAATGTTGCTTCTAATGTCATATCATGGCCACTAATAACACCTGCTTGATTCAGGGCATTGCCTGTTGCATAGCCTGACATATTAACCATACCTTTAATGCATTGACTACAATTAATCACCACAATTTCTTGCTCTTTCGCTTTAGTTAAACAAGCGAGCAGGGCGGGATCTTGTGGCGCATTGCCAACGCCATAACTTCTGATTATTAGAGCTTTTACTGGTTGCCTAATAACATTCTCTATAACATCGCTACTAATGCCTGGGTACAAATGCACAACACCAATGGGTTGAGGTGTAATATCTCGAACAATTACGGGAGGTGCATATACACATTGATCTGAAATTTTACCCGCGATCACGTTAATATTAATACCCGCTTCAATTAATGGCGGCATATTCGGTGAATCAAAGGCATTAAAACCATCGGCATAAGCTTTTATTGAGCGGTTGCCGCGGTAAAGCTTATTATTAAAAAATAAACCCACTTCATTAATAGGGTAATTAGCTGCTATATACAGGGAGTTTAGTACATTAACCTGGCCATCAGAACGCAATTGACTAAGCGGTATTTGAGAGCCGGTGACAATAATGGGTTTGTTTAAATTTTCAAACATAAATGACAAGGCTGAACTAGTGTAAGCCATAGTATCCGTGCCATGTAATACAACAAAGCCATCATAATCATCATAATGTTTTTTTATATCATCAGCGATACGTTGCCAATCACTTGGTGTCATATTGGATGAATCAATTAACGGATGATATTCGTTAATGGTAAACTCTGGCATTTCTTCGCGGTAAAACTCAGGTAATGCATTAATAGAGTCTGTTAAGTGACCTTTAACAGGAATATATCCTTGATCACTTTTTTTCATTCCAATTGTGCCGCCAGTGTAGGCAACGTAAATGTTTTTCTTTTTAAGCATCATTATTGAACGTTACACGCTAAACATAAAGTATACATACCTTGTGGATCATTAAATTGATTCATCTTGGTTATTTCATTTTGCATTTGTTCAATAAATTGTGTCATTGGTTTTGCATTAACACTTTGTGGAGCGGATAAGTCGCTATCAAGCGGTAATAAAGTGTCGGCAAACATAAATGATTGCGCTTCACCCATCATTTTTTGAAGAAACTTATCACGTTCAGATACTTCTTTTTCAATTAATAACGTATCGTATTGTTCAATATTTGCTAAGTTAGCAGCAGCAATAATGGCATCGTTTAAATTACCTAATTCATCAACTAAGCCTAATTCTTTCGCTTTTGCACCTGACCAAACACGACCTTGAGCAATAGAATCTACTTGCGCTAATGTCATGTCTCTATTTTCTGCTACTAAGGTAATAAAGTCTTGGTAACCTTTATTGATAGAAAGTTGAAATAGCTGTGCCATACCTTCAGTTAATGGTCGAGTTGGACCAAAGCCCGCGATATCTGTTGTTCCGACACCATCAGTATAAACACCTATCTTACTGAGTGAGTCTTCAAAGGTCATCATCATACCAAAAATACCGATAGAGCCAGTAATAGTAGCGGGAGAAGCATAAATTTTATTTGCAGGAGCTGATATCCAGTAACCACCTGAAGCGGCATAAGTACCCATTGAAGCAACAACAGGCTTACCAGCAAGTTTTAATAATTCGACTTCTTGACGAATTATTTCAGAAGCAAAAGCACTACCGCCAGGGCTATCAACACGCAGTACAACGGCTTTAACATTGTCATTTTCTCGTGCTTTACGTAATAAGGCTGCTGTTGAATCACCACCAATAGTACCTGGTTTTTGTACGCCATTTAAAATAGTACCTTTAGCGACGATTACAGCAACTTTATCTAATTGGGAAAGCGTGGTACTTTGATCAAACGTTTTATTAAGGTTGATAATAGATAAGTAATCTTTAAAGCCAATATGACTATAGCTATCACCTTTTTTATTTTTACCAACAAGCTCAATTAATGCATCACGCATTTGAGTACGGGTTTTCAATTGATCAACCCAGTGATTGTTCAGGGCATAATCAGCAAAACTGCCGTTGGCTTGGTCTATTTTTTTGACTAAATCTTCAATATTTTCATCAAAGTTTTCAATATCAAAGTCTCTTTGTTGTGCAACATCACTTTTATATTGAGTCCATAAATCATTAAGCCAAAGTTCATTTGCTTCTTTTGCCGCGTCAGACATGTCGTCACGTAAAAAAGGCTCTACTGCTGATTTAAAAGTTCCAACACGAAAAATATGTTGGTTTATTGATAGCTTTTCTAACGCTGATTTAAAATACATGCCATATCTACCGTAACCTTCAAGTAACATATAGCCTTCGGTATTTAACCAAATATCATCAGCATAACTGGCAAGGTAATATTGATCTTGTGTATATTGATCACCTAGCGCAATAACTTTTTTACCTGAGCTTTTAAAGTCAACTAGTGCAGCACCAACATCTTGTAGTTTTGCTAAACCGGCTGAGCCAAGTCCTTGTAACTGTAATACTTATATTTGCACCCGATCATCATTTTTAGCTTTGGTGATAACCTCGAGTAAATCTGAAAGTAAAACTTCAGGATTACCTTCTTTTTCGCCTAGAGCTTCGACTAATAGAGTATCTAAAGGATTAACCTCTTTTTTTTGTTCTACTAAATCACCGGTCAAATTCAATACAAGCGCGGTATTATTCGGTACAGTGACACTCTTAGAGTCTGTGTTTAACATGGCTATTAGGCCGATAAAAAATACAATAAAAATAATATTAAGGACTACTGAGCGGGTAATCGTGAATACTCGCCAGAGGCTAGTGAAAATGGTTTTAAAAAAGTTAACTAAAGCGTTCATAAAAAATTATTCAAATAAAATTTAATAGGTAGCTATATATTACCTTAATCAAATAGCAAATAGACGATTAAGTGATAAATATATTAATATTTAACATGTACTTGATCTTGTTTAGACATATGAAGTGCTATGTATACAACGCTTGAATATATTTTATGGTTAATAAAATTAACGTTTGTCAGGGATATTCGAAAGAGGGGAGTGAATAAGACTTAACTCTGTTAGTAATTGTTTAGCGTTTAGTTACGTAAATGACGTCTTGAACGATAGTGGTACATGAAAAAAGTATAAGTACATAAAGGAACTATAATCGCGGCGGCAAAACTAAAAAATAAACAAGTAATAGCTTTCGTAAATATTTTTTTAATCGTTATTAATAACATAAATTCCATTCTTATTTTTACGATAAAATAGGGGGCTTGGATAAATCATGCGCTGATGTAGTCATTTAGTAAAAAAGGCTAGTTATTACACTAGCCTTTCTGAATCAGGCTATAATTTCTAAACCATATTCTTAAAGCTTTTAACTACGTCATTAGTATTTCAGTAGTTATTAACTTTAATCTATAGTTACAAAATTAACAGTCGGTATCTTCAGTATCCATTTTCTCTTTTGCGTCTTCACAAGCATCTTCGATAGCATTACCTGTATCAGTGACTGCTTTTTGAATTTTGTCACCTGTATTCTTGGCAGCATCTTTGGTACTAGAAATCATATCATCAACTGTTTCGCCAGCTTCTTCTGCTTTATCATCGCTACAGGCAGCTAAACTTAGTACTGCTGCAAATGAGATCGCCATTATTGAAAGTCTTTTATTGTTATTCATTTTGTACTCCTTAAAATTTTAAAATAATTAAACTTGGGAATTTTTATTTTGTAATGCCAATATTATTAATCAGATAACAAGTAATACGACATAGATACAAAAGTTAATGCACAATCTAACATATTATAGTTCTCCTTAACTTAACGCTTAGAGATACCTAGACTATGCTATTGTTGTGCCAGGTGTTAACTTGTTGTATTTTATGTGGTTTGTTTTGGTGTTTTTATCTGTGCTAGCGAGGAGTAGGTAAATATTACAGGGTGCTTTGCAGTATTTGCACAGTGTTAGTACTTTTGTTATCTATAAAAGTTGCGTATAGCGACAATTAAGCTTTATTAAAAAGCTGTTGTAACATAGTTAAATTAACGGGCTTGAGAAGAGAGCTATTTGCGCCATTTTCGGTTAATTCTTGTTTGGATACTTCATAACCACTAACAATAGTAATAGTAGTATTAGGCATATATGTTTTTAATGATGAACTTAATTCAAGCCCGTTACCATCAGGTAAGTTCATATCGACTAAAACGTGCTGCCAATCTATATCGGCTTTAACAATATTTTTAGCTTGTTCAGCATTGTTTGCTATTTGTACGTGCTTACCAATAGTACTCAGTAATAACGCAGTTATTTCAGCGGCATCAATATCATCTTCAATTAGTAACACGCGTTGATTAGGTTTTTTTTCTTTATCATCTTGTGATGTTGACTCTGATGATGTTACTGACATTTTCTGGTTAGGAGCAGAAATATGATGGCTTAATTGTTGTTGTATTTTTTTGTGTAATTCATATTTATCAATAGGTTTCGCTACTACATCATTGAAGCCCAACCCCTTGAGTTCTTTACGTACACCTTTCATTGTTGCTGCAGTGATTGCGATTATTGGCGTATCTACGTGCATTTCTCTTAATTGTTTTATTGCGCGCTTACCATCTAAAACCGGCATATGAATATCCATTAAGACGAGATCATATTCCGTATTTTCTTTTTCTGCTGACACTATTTTAGTGATGGCTTGTTGGCCATTATTAGCATAACTTACTTCTAATCCAAAAGATCGACACACATAGCCAAGTAATCGTCTAATATCGTCAATATCATCAACAATCAGTATTTTACCTGAAATTTTATTGATAACTTCAGTAGACGATTTATAGTCACTACGTTTAAAAGTTAAATTTTTACGTTCTGTATCGGCTATTTGTCCTGGATCGATACAAACCACGAACTTACTACCAACACCAACGTTAGATTCTACTGAAATATTACCGCCCATATACTTTAGCAATTCACTGCAAATGGACAAGCCAAGCCCGGTACCTTCTTCGTTTCGTGACACAATGTCTTGTACTTGTTCAAAAGGTTTAAAGATTGTCGCTAATAAATTATCAGGAATACCCATCCCAGTATCGGTTATAGCAAAATATAAACGGGGTTGATCGCGTAACTCATCTAACCACACGTCAATATTCACTGTTCCTTGATTAGTAAACTTTATCGCATTATGAATAATATTGATCAATACTTGGCGTAATCTAAGCGAATCAGCGCTAATTTCAATGGGTAAGGCTGATTTAGCTGATAAGGTTAAATTGATTCCTTTATCTTGGGCTGCCATCGACATTAAGGTATATACGTCTGCGATAAAGCTTTCGAGGGAGATAGTTGTAGCATTCAGCTCAAACTTTCCGGCAGCAATTTTAGAAAGATCGAGTACATTATTGAGTAATCCTAATAAGTGATTACCGTTATCTAATATAGTGGTTAACTCGGGTTGTATGCTTTTGTTACTATCATCGCTGAGTAATAATTCGGTGTACCCAAGTATTGAGGTAAGCGGTGTGCGTAATTCATGGCTCAAATGCGCTAAAAACTTATCTTTAGAGCGACTTCTTGCTTCAGCTTTTATTCGTTCAACCCGTTCATTTTCAATATCTTTTCTTGCTAAAGCGTAACGTATTGCTCTGTTAAATCTAGCACTATTAAGTTCAGATTTTACTAAGTAGTCAACGGCACCTGCATCCAGTGCATTATTATCTAATTCAGTATCTGTTTGTCCGGTAAGCATAATAATTGGTACTGTGCAGCCATCACCAGTGGTTTGTTTAAGCACAGATAAACCGTTGACTCCGCCTAATTGATAGTCAAGTAAGCAAATGTCGTGATTATTTTCTTTGAGCAACGCCAATGCTTCAATGGAGTTGTCGACCCAATCAACTTCAAAATGATGGTTTGGCATTTGTTGAAGATAATCAAGGGTGAGAATATAATCATCTTCATCATCTTCAACTAGCAGTATATGTTTAGTTAGCTTTTGCATAGATTAATTATTAATTTAAATTAGTCATTATTTGTTAGTGTGCTATTTGACGTTTTTTCTGATGATGGAAGTTCGACAAATTCCACCCAATACTTACCTAACGCCTTCATTAAATCAACTAGGCCTTCAAAGTTGACAGGTTTCGTAATATAGGAAGCAGCACCAAGATCATAACCTTTAACCATGTCTTCTTCCTGTTTTGACGTAGTTAAAATAACGACGGGTATACTTCTAAGATTCGGGTCCGCTTTAATTTCTTTTAATGCTTCCCGCCCATCTTTGCGTGGCATATTCAAATCTAGCAAGATAAGCCCAGGTCGTGGCGCACTGACTTTATCTTGAAACTTACCGGTATGTGTTAAGTATTCGATAAGCTCAACGCCATCTTCTACAAAATAAAGCTCATTTAAAACGCGGCTTTCTATCAGTGCATCCTGTGCGAGTAGGCGATCATCGTCGTCATCATCCGCCATTAATATGATAATAGGTGTACTTTTTTTCATGTAACAATATCCTTTAGCATTTATAAACTTACGTGATTAAAATTAACTGATCACAGTTAAGTTATTAGGAGCAATATAATCTTGTGGAATGCTGATAGTAAAACAAGTTCCTTTTCCTATTTCACTTTTTACATCGATGGTACCACCATGGCGCTCTACAATACGTCGACAAACGGCTAAACCGATCCCTGTCCCTTTGTAAGCTGATCTTGCATGTAGGCGCTGAAAGGGGACAAATATTTTATCTTCAAACTCTTGGTCAAAGCCAATACCATTATCGCTTATGGTAATGATATTCCATAGAACATCAGTGTTTAGAATTGTATCGAATAATGACTCATGGCTATGGCTGATTTTAATTTGAGGTATTTTATCTTCTTGTCTAAACTTTATCGCATTACTGAGTAGGTTTAAAAACAGTTGGTTTAGTTGAGAGATGTCACCATTAATCTCTGGTAAGTCTTGATATTCAATAATTGCCGAGCTTTCTTCAATAGATACTTCTAAGTCGTCAATAACGTCAGTGATTATCTGTGTGAGTGGTATTGCAACAAATGCTTTACCACGGGTATTAATACGTGAGTATTCTAATAAGTCGCTTATTAAATTAGACATTCGTTCAGCGGCATTACGCATACGTTCAATAAAATCTAAACCTCTTTCATCTATCACTTCGTTATAACTTGTGGATAATCTATCACCAAATGCTCTAATCTTGCGTAGAGGCTCTTGGAGATCATGCGAGGCAACAAAGGCAAAGTCTTCTAATTCACGGTTACTACGTGCTAGCTCTTCAGAATAGATGGTTAATTCTTTGGTACGCTGTTTTACTTTTTCGGTCAATTCTTCATTTTTAGCTTCTAATGAAAGTCGATGACGAAGCTCATTTCTATTATTGAGTCGTACCAGTGCACCAAGACCTAAAAGTAATAAAAAACTTGTGATTGCTGAAACATTAAAAGTAAATTTAGCTTCTTTTTTAATGGTTTCTAATTTTTTATATAAGCTATTTCGGTATAACACTTCCCGAGTTTTTACTTCGTTAAACAGCTTTTCCATTTTTTTGTATAAGTCTTTACCACGACCAGTCATAACAATAGATACCGCACGTTTTTCTTTGTCGTCTAATGCTAGATCAACAGTCGCACTCAGTTCTATCATTTTCATTTCAACTAAGTTAGTTAACTCTGTAATTTTATTGGCTTGTATGCCAATATCTGACTTTAACGATTGAACCAACTTTATTTGTTTTAAAACGTGTTCAATCGCGTTTTGGTAAGGTTGTAAAAAATCTTCGTTTTCGGTGAGTAAATATCCACGTTGACCTGTTTCGGCAGAAAGCACTAGGTTATGAAGCTTATCTAAACTAAGAATTATTTCACCTGTATTAGCCATACTTTTTTG
This sequence comes from Colwellia sp. 20A7, assembly GCF_009832865.1. Lineage (NCBI taxonomy): Bacteria > Pseudomonadati > Pseudomonadota > Gammaproteobacteria > Alteromonadales > Colwelliaceae > Colwellia > Colwellia sp. 20A7. The sequence goes on from NZ_CP047130.1 coordinate 2,268,414, forward strand.
AGCAATCGATAAGTCATCAATAGTTTTAATTGATAGCATCACATTGATAACAATAACGATTGCGACAATAGAGAATACTATACTCCATGACACTCTTTTGTTTGCTAATAATCTTTCAATGTAGAGCATTGTAAATAACTGCCTTAGCTTTTAGCTGCTTTTAATAGTTGTTCAAGTGTTTGACTACAGGCTTGGCATGAAACAATTATTTTGTTTGCTGCCTCTAGGGCTTTATCAACGGGCATGTCATTTTCAAGTACTAATTTAATCAGTTCTGCCTGCATTGAGATTCTATTTAACGGGCCACGGGCGTCATGAACAAGTTGATTTAAATCAGGTTGCTCTGATTGCATATTACTTTCATGATTTTTCATTGCTAGTTACTCCAAGCTTTTTTAGTTCAATTGATATTATTCTTCAAACTCTCCGTAGGCATGTAAACGGTTATATAAAGTTTTTGTACTAATGCCTAACATTTTCGCAGCAAGAGATTTATTACCATCAACATCATCGAGTGTTACTTTAATTAACTCTCGCTCTACATCTTCAATAGTGCGACCTGCACTTAAATTATGCTGTTTTTCTGTGATAGACGAGAAGGGCGAACGAAAGTCTTTTGGTAAAGCTAAATTACTACTGTCGGGATCAGACATAATAAAAGCACGATGAATCGCGTGTCGCATTTCTCTAATATTTCCTGGCCAGTCATAATCGGTTAATCGTTGAATTTGTTCAGCACTCCATTCATAGCTCCGGTTATATTCTTCGTTTAATTCTCCTAGAAACACTCTGGCTAATAACGGAATATCTTCTTTTCGTTTTCTTAATGGTGGAATGTTAATAGGAAATACAGCCAGTCTAAAATATATATCTTCTCTTAATACTTTATTTTGTGCTATTTCTTCAATAGAGCGATTTGTCGCAGAAATAACTCGGCAGTTTACTTCAATTTCTTTTGTACCACCCAAAGGTGTAATCTTATTACTTTCGAGTACTCGTAATAAGTTGGGTTGCATATCAATGGGCATTTCAGTTATTTCGTCTAGAAATAATGTGCCGTTACCTGCACGCAAGAATACGCCATCTTTTTTTGTAATTGCGCCAGTAAATGCGCCTTTTTCATGCCCAAATAGTTCACTAGCGATTAAGTCTTTTGCTAATGCGCCACAGTTAGTTGCAACTAACTCAGTGTCGTTATCTGTTGTTAAATTACTTGCGCTATGAATAGCTTGCGCCACTAACTCTTTACCTACGCCACTTTCACCTAATAACATCACATTCGCCTTTGTTAGCGCAATACGAGATATCATTGTATACATTTCTTGCATCACGGCTGATTCACCAATAAGGCAATCAAAATGTTTTTTAGGTAGTGTGCTGTTCTGCTTTGTTTCGCTAGCTGGCTTTGACTGTCGCGTTAATGCTTGCTCTAAATCTTCGCGTTGTAACGGCTTAGCAATATAGTTAACTTTGGGGCCACATAATCCAGCTAGTAAGCCTTTAACTAAAGGGTGCCCGGTAATTAGTGTAATGTAAGGTGTGTGGTTTGATTTTTTGACGTGATCTATTAGGTGTAAGCCGCTACCATCAGGAAGCATGAAATCTAAAAGAATGTGATCAAACGTATTGTTTTCTAGCCATTCATAGGCTTCTTCCAGACAACTAGCTATACTAATATCATGGCCTAAAAATTCAATTATTTGACAGGCTATTTCAGTAAATTCTGTATCATCATCTACCAATAATACTCTTAACACATTAACTCCTTAAATTTATTTAAGACTAGTATAAGCTCATTATATTTGTCTTACTCTTTTAATTTCAGAGCTTTATTGTTTATATTCACGTATTTCAAGTGTTTTCACTATTAAATACAAGCATTATTATCATTTAGCGTAATATTTCTGCCTGAATCTATCTACTACCTGATTTACCATTCACTAAGTGTAACTATTACCAGTTCATAGGTAATAGTTACACTGTTTTATTTGTTTATTCTTTATCCTGTAATTAATTTACTTATATTTCAACAGCCTAAGTGTTGGCATTAAACTGGCATTAATATTAGTGAACTTTTAACAGGAGAACAAATATGAAAAATACAACCCTTTCAATTATTATCGCTACTGCTATTAGTACGGCTTCTTTAAATGTTAGCGCAGAAAATACATGGAAAGATAACGCTAAAGACGCATGGATTGATGGTAAAGCTGAATCAACACTTCTTTTTAACGGCAATTTAAATTCTTTCGATATTAATACCGACGTTAAAAACGGTACGGTTATTCTAACAGGTAAAGTTAAAAACTCTGTCGACAAAGCTTTAGCAGAAGAGCTTGTAGCTTCTCTTGAAGGTGTAACCAAAGTAAATAATATGTTGTCTGTTATTGATGATGACAATAATTCACAAGGAAAAGATGTTGAGATCATGAAAAATCTCAAGGATTCTAAGGTGGAAACAGTGGTAAAGACAAGATTGTTGTTTGAGTCACAGATCAGTGGATTAGACATAGAAGTTGAAGTAGAGAACGGAGTTGTGACACTTGAAGGTAACGTAGCGTCTGAATCAGAGCGTGATCTTGCCGTTGCCATAGCGATGAATACGAATGATGTTACTAATGTCGTCAATAAAATTGTAGTAAAAGACCTAGTAGCAAGTAACTAAACTCTATTTAACAGTTTAACCCGCGTCTAAATTGGCGCGGCTTTAATCAAGTAACCACAAACAGGGACATCATGATTATGAAAATTTCAAATATTAAGTTACCCAAGTTTTTCAGCGCTAGCAAACCTATTAACGCGAATGTACCTGTCGTTAATCAATTCAACTGGTTTGATCGCGATGAAAACGATATAAATGAACCCCCTGAAGGATCTAGAATAACTTATATGTCAGGAATTGATATTAACGCTCCTTTGCCAACTGACCAAAACTTTAAATAATGGTCACTAGTAAAAGGGGGGTAGTTATAATCAGCTATTTTTATTCATTACACGTATTTTTTAATCTTGATCAGTTATATTATTTCTCAGTACAAGTTTTTTTTGTTGATATTTAACAACGAAAATCTCACCCCAATGATACATAGCCAATCCAGATATAACCAATAGTGCACCAAAAACTAATTGGCTATGAATAACTTCATCATTTAACACCGCGCCTAAACTTAAGGCGATAACGGGTGTAATTAACGTAATTAAAGCAACGGTACTTGCCGTTAATCTTTGTAATACAAAAAAGTAAGCAACAAAACCAATTAATGAACCGAATATACCTAAATATAAAGTTGCCCATATTGATCTTGGCTCCCAGTGGCTAGTATCGAGGCTGCCATCAAGTATTAACCAATTAATAAGAAATAAAGGCATAGATAAAGCTAATGCGCCAACGGTTGTTGCCATAGGATGAATAGCTAATGACACACTTTTTACTAACACGCTGCTTAAGCTAAATAAAAATACGGCGATTAAAACAAATATAAAACCATAAATACTGTCAGAACTTAATGATAGATTGTTGGCGCAGACTAAACCTAATCCGGCAAAAGAAAGGGTCATAGATAACTTTCTTAATATTGATATTTTAGGTTCAGCGAGTATTCTTCGAGCCAAAATAGCAGAAAAAGCAGGGGCAAGGCCAAAAACTAACGATAAAACCCCAGAAGATAAATACCCAGCAGCAAGGTATGAAAATGACATGCCTCCAAATATTCCTAACGCAGAGAAAGTATATAAACGGATCGCTTTTGGGTGCCAAGGAAAGTCTATTTTTCTGGCAACTATAATAAGGCCACCTAACACTACGGCAATAAGCATACGTAGTAAAACAGCCATAGTTGGGTTAATTGTTTCACTACTCCAAACGATAGCTAATGGTGTAGTAGACCAGATTAACAAAACTATCATATAGGCAATAGACACTTGCATTTTACGCTCCTTTTTATTCTTTATTCTTTATTGTTGATACCAATCTCACTAGCTATGTGATCATTTCTACTTGCTAAAATCACCAACTACATCGTTATTTATTTAATAATTAGAACAACTAGTTATTGAAATAAATGCCTTATATTTGTCAATTTTTTCTACGTATAAAATTGTTCACCTAATTAATGAAACTGGTATGAATACAGTGTCTCTTACGGAATATTTTATTTTTAACAATAAAAGCTTATGTATAAAAAAGCCGCAAAAGATAATCTCTGCGGCTTAATATTATGGTTAACTAATTAAAATATTTTTTGTTAACTTGAACGCTCCGCATAAATTGGCCACAGTCGAATAGCCTGACTTTGCCAACATCGCGTTAGCAAAATTAAGTTTTGACTGAGCACCAAGGCCTGCTTTGTAAGAAAAACGTTCATTATGGTAATTGCTTATGTAATTTTAAAAATACATTTATTAGGTATTAAACCGTCATTCTTAACTTGATTCAGAATCTCGCTATTACAAAGTGCTTCAATAAGATTCCGTATTAAGTAAGCTACGGAATGACGACTAGTAAATCGTCATCATGTATTAACACGTCATCCTGAACTTGATTCAGGATCTCACTATTGCAAAGCGCTTCGAATAAAATTAAGTAAACTATTAAATGACAAATGGCTTAAACTTAATATGTAAATTATAGTGCTGTTGCTTACGTGTTAAGTCAAGGAATAACACAAAGATTAAATGATTTATTATATTGAAGAAAGTCGTGCGTAAAAGAAATCATCGTTATACACTTAGCCATCGTTCACCAACTTATATATTCTATTTATGAAAGGCATTGAATTACTTTTACAGCGTCAATCTAACTCTTTAGTTACTTCACCTGCACCAGACACACAAGCGTTAGAACAGATTTTAGCCGCAGGTATGCGTGTTCCTGATCATGCTTGCTTGAAACCGTGGCACTTTACGGTAATAACCGATGATGGATTACAGCGTTTAAGCGACTTATTCGTTGCTAGCAGTAACCAGCAAACAGCTAATCTTGAAAAAGTTGCAAAAATGCCATTTAGAGCGCCAATGATAATTGTCATTAGCTCTGAGTTTACACAACATGAAAAAGTGCCGACTAAAGAGCAATTAATAACTGTGGGTTGTTGTGCTCATGCAATGCAAATGGCGGCTTATACTTTAGGTTTTGGGGCAATATGGCGTACAGGTGAATTAGCGTCTAATGAACAAGTAAAGCAGGGCTTAGGTGTTAATAAAGAAGATGAAATTGTAGGGTTTTTATATATTGGAACACCTTGTAAAGAACAAGGACTAAAAGCCAGTAAGAGTTTTGAAGAAAAAGTAACTTATTGGAAATAAATGTAGGTTGTACTTTAATACGACATGACTCTTGTTTAACAAGATGTCGAAATAAATAGTCGGAATAAATTCCAACCTACATTATAAATAGCTACTAGAACGAAGCGTTATTCGGTGTTCTTGGGAACGGAATAACGTCACGTACGTTTTGCATACCAGTAGCATAAGCAACTAAGCGTTCAAAACCTAAGCCAAAACCTGAATGTGGTACAGTCCCGTAACGACGAAGATCACGATACCAACTATAATCGGCAATATCTAAGCCCATCTCTTCTAAACGACTATCTAATACATCAAGACGTTCTTCACGTTGGCTACCACCAATAATTTCACCAATACCAGGTGCTAAAATATCCATTGCAGCAACTGTTTTACCATCATCATTTAAGCGCATGTAGAAAGACTTAATATCTTTCGGGTAGTTTTGTAAAACAACAGGGCCGTTAAAGTGTTCTTCAGCTAAGAAACGTTCATGCTCTGAGTTTAAATCTACACCCCAAGACACTGGGTTTTCGAATGTTTTCCCACAGTTTTCTAAAATGGTAATAGCATCTGTATAATCTAAACGAACAAAATCTGTTTCGATAACGGAAGTTAATCTTTCAATAACTGTTTTATCAACACGCTGCTGGAAGAAGGCCATATCATCAGCACGTTCGTCTAATACTGCTTTTAATACATACTTAAGCATTTCTTCTGCTAAATCTGCAGCATCTGATAAATTAGCAAACGCAATTTCAGGCTCTACCATCCAAAATTCGGCTAAGTGACGAGAAGTGTTAGAGTTTTCTGCTCTGAATGTTGGTCCAAAAGTATATACTTTTGATAACGCGTTACAATAAGTCTCAACGTTTAACTGACCAGAAACGGTTAAAAATGTTTCTTTACCAAAAAAGTCTTTATTGTAATCTACTGTACCAGCTTCGTTGCGTGGTAAGTTTTCCATATCTAAAGTACTAACACGGAACATCTCACCGGCACCTTCACAATCACTACCGGTAATAAGTGGTGTGCTGATCCAGAAGTAGCCTTTACTGTGTAAAAATCTATGAATAGCTTGCGCTAAACAGTTACGAACACGCGTTACAGCACCACCAATATTGGTACGTGGGCGTAAATGTGCTTGCTCACGTAAAAACTCAATACTATGGCGTTTAGCGGCCATTGGGTATGTATCTGGGTCTTCAACAAAACCAAGTACTTCTACTGCAGTAGCTTGAATTTCAAAAGATTGACCTTTGCCCGGTGATTCAACCAGTATACCTGTGACTTTAACAGCACAGCCCGTAGTTAACTTAAGAACATCATCTTGATAATTATTAAGATCACTTGGTACGATAGCTTGAATTGCATCAAAGCATGATCCGTCATGAACTGCTAAAAAAGAAATACCTGCTTTGGAATCACGGCGAGTTCTAATCCAACCATGTACGGTGATAGTTTCATCAACAGGATATTTTCCTGCTAATACATCAGTAATTGCTATAACTGACATGTAATGACCTCTTATATTTTATCAAATGTACTGAATTTTTTAAGGTGGTTATGTTACCGTGACTATTATGTTTAACAAGTAAAACTTGCTAAATTAATAAACTATATTTGAAAAAAATAACAATAATGGCCAAAAAAGTAGAAACTTGATGAAAACAGAGCAAAAACGACCAATAAAAAACCGTAGAAAGTCGACTGACTTTTGGTACTCATTAGCAAGAACATTAACAGCTTGTAGTTGGCTGGCTTTTTTTTTCTCAGTTCTCATTTCTTATTTTGTTGCTCCGGAAACGGATTATGGCGTTTTACGTTATCATGATATTGAGGTACGACAATTTTGGTTAACCCCCTTAACAGGGTATTTATATCTGGTTATCTGGTCTAGTGCTGCGGGCATTTATTCCGCTACTTTAATAGATAAATACCGAAGTAGAAGACGTAATGATAACAAAAATTATAGTGCTTATTTACTACTAATTATTAACTTAGTATGGCTACTGATAATTTTACAGCATGTTTTAAAAGCATAAAATAGTGCTTTGTGAACCAGGCCAAACTAATTTTGTATGAATATATTCTATTGTTTCATGCTATCCCATATACATTGAAATAAATTAGCCTTCCGAAAGTTCTAATTCATACCCGAACACTGCAGGTTGATATTCATTCACATGTAAACTAAAGCAAGATTACCGTATTGACAATAAAGGGCTGCTGATTAAACTATTCGATAATATAATTAGATGTAGTCGAGTAATCATGACAAAAGTAATTCTTTCTCCTATTTCAGATAATAATGACAATATTCGTAATAATTGGACCGTAACAGAGGTTCAAGCATTATTTGATTTGCCTTTTAATGATTTAATGTTTCAAGCACAAACTGTTCATCGACAAAATTTTAATGCAAACGAAGTACAAGTTAGTACGCTATTATCAATTAAAACCGGTGCTTGCCCTGAAGATTGTAAATATTGTTCACAGAGTGCACGTAATAAAACAAACTTAGAAAAAGAACGTTTACTTGAGCTAGAAAAAGTACTAGAAGCAGCAGTAAAAGCGAAAGAAATTGGATCAACGCGTTTTTGTATGGGCGCGGCTTGGCGTAACCCTAAAGCTCGAGATATGCCCGTAGTATTAGAGATGATAAAAGGTGTTAAGGCCTTAGGATTAGAATCTTGTATGACTTTAGGTATGTTAGATGAAGATCAAGCAAAACAACTACAAGATGCGGGATTAGATTATTACAACCACAACCTTGACACATCACCAGAGCATTATAATCAAATTATTACCACCCGAACTTATCAAGATAGGTTAGATACATTAGATCATGTTCGTAGTGCTGGTATGAAAGTCTGTAGTGGCGGCATTGTTGGGTTAGGAGAAAGTGCTACTGATAGGTGTTCATTATTAGTACAACTAGCCAATTTACCCCAGCAACCAGAAAGCGTACCTATTAATATGTTGGTTAAAGTAGAAGGGACGCCGTTAGCCGATGTTGATGATTTAGATAGCTTTGATTTTATTCGATGTATTGCAGTTGCGCGTATCATGATGCCAAAATCACATGTACGTCTGTCTGCAGGGCGCTCAGAAATGAATGAGCAAATGCAATCTTTATGTTTTTTAGCAGGTGCTAACTCAATATTTTATGGTTGTAAGTTACTGACCACTCAAAATCCTGAAACAGACCAAGATACACTGTTATTTAATAAATTAGGTATCAATACTGAAATTATTGTTGATGAAAGTTCATCGCAAGATCATACCCTTAAAACGTCTTTGGTTAATGAACAACATAAAGATTTATTTTACAATGCAAGTTATTGATTGAGTTCATCAGTGCTTGCTAATTTTCTTAAATTACTAATAAATATAAATGAACACAGATCTAATCTTCAAAATAAACTTACTTAAGCGATCCCTTGTTACAAGCTTCGCGTTTGTATACAACGAACAAATGTAAAACACCCACAATATAGAGCCACGATATTTATTGATGAAAAAGTTATCTCAATTTTTCTGTCAATAAATCATATCTTATAAGAGAGTGTGGCCAAATTTAGGCTATGCTCAAGTTTAGCTACAGGTTTTAATTATACTCGACAAGTATTAGTAAATAATATTTGTCGATAATTTAATCAATACTTTCATAAATAATTTAATAACATCTAAATGATTATTATTATCTAGTGGCTTTGCTGTAAATATGTCATGATTTTAAATTCCTGTTCAATATGATTGTTTAAAACTATTGTCCAAAATAATTTTCCAAAGTTATGGGCACACGATTAAACAGGTAATTAGTCAAATTTGCTATTAACTAAAAAGGGTATTACTCGTTTTATAGTGATAATTAATAGCTGAATATCACTATCATAATATTGGTTAATATAATCTAAACGATCCTTCTTTTCAGTTCATGATGAAATAAAGTACGAAATTAGTTAGCCGTTAAAAAACGGATTTAGCTAAAAAAAGTACCTTAAATAATGATTGATTGAGTAATGAGCTTAGTTACGTGTTACCAGTATTTTTAGTGATAAATCAATTTTATCAATGTGTTATAGTGCAGTCAAAACAGGCGGTTAAGTAAGTGAGTATAATCATATCAAATCATAAAAATAAGATGAAAATAGCAGAAAGCTTTGGCTCTGCCAGTAAATCTTATGATGTATCAGCTAGATTACAACGTTTTTCTGGTAAACATTTGATGCCTTGGTTACCAAAAAAAAATGCACTCACCGTACTTGATTTAGGCTCAGGTACAGGTTTTTTTACTGACGTATTAGCATCATCTTATGATCAAGTTATAGGACTAGATTTTTCTAAAAAGATGCTAGACTTTGCAAAAAGTTGTCGAAATAAAAATATAGTTTGGCTTGAAGCTGATGCACATAAAGTTCCCTTACAAAACGAAACTGTCGACTTTATATATTCTAATTTAGTGCTGCAATGGTGTCAGCCGCTTGATATTGCCATTAAAGAAATGTTACGAGTACTAAAGCCTGGTGGAACAATTGTATTTACTACCCTAGTTGATGGCACATTACACGAGCTAAAATCATCATGGGAGAAAGTTGACGATGATCAACATGTCATTGATTTTAAAACAGAGCAGCAACTTGGCGAATATTTTAATACATCACACTCGATCATCGTAGAGCATAAATGCCAAGATGTTACGCTTGATTATCAAAATGTTATTCATTTAGCGCGAGAACTCAAAGGGTTAGGTGCCAATCACTTACCCAGAAAGAAAAACCGGGGCTTGTCAGGTAAAGATAAATGGTTTGCGATGACCGAACATTACAAACGATTTCTTAAACCTAATGATATATACCCGGCAACTTATCGTTTGTATTCAGGTTTAGTTGTTAAACTAAGTAGCTAATACAACAAAAATCCAATCAATAAAGAAAAAATATTAATAAGTTAGCTGAAAGGGCAGGTGGTCGCTCTCAAATATTAGTTCATTATAATGCCAAACTCACTAACCATTATTGTTTTCCTAACTCAATTAAACAAGCACTCGCAATAAAACCGGAGCGAGTTTTATAGTGCGAGCTTTTACTTACACGTTCATCTATCTGTTTTATCAATAATTCTGGCAAAGTAACATTAATTTTGTGGCTTTTTCCTAGGTAGGCACTGATATCAATATCCACAATAGCCCAAAAAGCTTGGGAATATGTATGCGGATTATCGATAGCATATTGTTGTCTATGTTTTTCTATCGTTAAAGCTGAAGGAATTTTTTCGCCATATTCAGCAAGAATAGCTAAATGGTTTTTAATACTTTGGCTTATTTTTTCTAATCCTAAATCAATAGATTCTACATTAACACTACAACCGGGTAGGTCTGGAACTATAACCTGATATAATACCGAATTTTGTAGGTTAGCAAAGACAACAGCATATTTCATATTCATTCCTTGTTTAATTTTTGATCGTTAATCAACCATAACCCTTATAACCCTAAAGGTCAATAACCATACAACCCCAGTAACTCTATATCGGTATGTCTTGTTAACTCCAGTAACTCTATTTATTTGTTTTTATGTAACTCCGACAACCCTGCAGTATAAAAAGTAAACGTTCACTCTCGTTTTACACGTTTATTGAAGTAAATAAAAAATAACTAATAAATGAATTGAACTCTTAATTTAGTTATTAAATTATTGCCTAAACTTAATATTGTATATAACGCTAGAGTTACTAAATAGTGTGGCAGATTAGAAAATTGATCCTTATAATGAAGTAACATAGATGAGATTTAACAATCTTAAATTGAAAAATTTATTGGTTATATTCTACATATAAGCCTAATGTTTTCCCGGCAATAAATTTTAAAAATGACTAAGTATTGATTAGGAAAAGTTATGAAAGAATTGATTCATGCAAATCCAGATTTATTAATTACCGTTGTTGGCATTGGTGGCTGTGGTTGCAATACCGTTAATATGCTTTATGAAAATAACTTAGCTAGCAGTGTTAATTTAATTGCCATTAATACGGACTTAGCTGCGCTTAATTCTCTGCAAGTAGAAAACAAAATATTAATTGGTGAAGATCTAACTAAAGGCTATGGTGCCGGATCGAATCCAGATGTTGCTTTAAAAGCAGCGCAAGAAAGTGAGGGTTTATTACTCAACGCTGTAAAGGGAAGCGATATTATTATCATCACCGCTGGATTCGGTGGTGGTACAGGTTCTGGAGCAAGTCCGTTAGTTGCCCGAATAGCACGTGAACTGGATATTAATTGTTTAGCAATTGTTACTCTGCCTTTTGAATCTGAAGGTGAATTACGAATGGACTTCGCCTTATAAGGTATTGCAGAAATTAAAGCGCCTATTCATGCTTATATCACTTTATCCAATGATCTTTTGCTAAAAGGGTTAGGAGAAAGTGTGGGTTTATTTTCAGCTTTTAATCAAAGCAATGAAGTACTAAAAAACTTACTCGTCTCGTTAGTGCAAATGTTAACTGAAACAGGTTATGTTAATGTTGATAAAAATGACTTTTCCAGTATTCTTTCCTATGAAGGCGAATCAATTTTAGGTGTAGGTAAAGCAGACAGTGAAGAGCTTGCTTATGAAGCCCTGGATCAGGCTTTAAATAATCCGCTTGTTTCTATCGCGAATATAGACACAGCTAAAGGAATAATTTTTCAGCTATTTTGTAAATCTGAGCCTAAGCTCTCGACTTACAATGGCTTAATTGATCACATCAGAGAAAAAATCACCAATAAATCTGTACTGATAGTACCAGGAGTCACTTTAGATCCTAATCTTTCTTCAGAAATAGAAATTTTAATTGTTGCTTCAGGTATTGACTCTAATGTTGATAAACAAATAAACACTGAAGCATCAACAAGTATAAAAGAGGATTATCTTGATGAAAGTCTAACTTTTGTTGATTCAAATGAAGAAGTTGATACAGATATACCTGCTATAACACGTAAGTTAATGGCTAATAGAGCTTTAGACATAAATAATATCTAAATTTAATAGAGTTTACTATTTTAAGCGACATTAAATTCGTAACATTCGTATTTTACATGTTATTTTGAATAGCCAATTATGCTACGAATGCTTCTATATAATGGATTTAATCTAGCATACATCTTTTGGTATACATTACGATAAAGCTCATCATATATTGCTTTATTTGCTGCTATTGGTGTGAAAACATCACCGCCATGGGTCATTTTATTTACTGCACTTTGATAATTATCAAATAAGCCAATACCCACTGCTGCATTGATTGCTGCTCCTAAGCCGGATGTTTCATAAGTATGCGGTCGTTGCGCCGGCATACCAAAAATATCTGCAGTAATCTGCATAGCTTCATCACTTTGTGAGCCGCCACCTGACACCATTAACTGAGTGATTTTAACCTTTGATCGCTTTTCTGATAATTCTTTGCCTTCACGTAGTGCATAACCTATGCCTTCGATTATTGCTCGATAGATATGGGCCCGAGTATGAACATCACTAAAACCAATCATTGCACCTTTTGCTTCAGGGCCTGGCGTTTTAATACCAGGATTCCAATACGGCTGTAAAATGAGCCCCATAGATCCTGCAGGTACTTGCTTTAGTAGGTCATCAAATAGGCTTTCCACCATAATGCCTTGGTAGTCAGCAATTTGTTGCTCTTTTAAACCAAACTCCCGTTTAAACCAACTTACCATCCAATATCCGCGCTGGATTATAATTTCAGTATTATAATTATTCGGCATTGCGGCAGGGTAAGCCGGTAAGCGTTTGATTGCTTCAACATATTTATTATTTGTGGTGTTATAAGTCGCGGTAGTGCCGTAGCTTAAACTGCCAATATTAGGAGTTAAGCAACCAGAGCCTAAAACTTCACACGCTTTATCTGAGCCCGCAGAGATGAGTGGTAAACCTTTGGGAATACCGGTATCTATTGCCGCTTGCTCAGAGATTTTACCTAATTCATCGCCACAAGGGATTAGTGTTGGCAGCATATCTTTAGTAATCGGCAGTGCTTGCCAGCGCCAGTCTAATGAAGCTGACCAACGATGTTTCTTAAAATTAAAAGGGAGGTAACCTACTTGGCTTGAAACGGAATCAACATAGTTTCCTGTTAATTTAAAACTATGAAAACCTGACAGTAGCATAAACTTATGTGTTTTTTGCCAAATCTCAGGTTGTTGATGCTTAATCCAGTTGGCTTCAGCCTGACTTCTAAAATAAGTAACGGTATTTTTTTCACCTGCCATAGTAAAAAGGGCTCGCCAGTACCAACTCATTTTATCTAAGGTGTTTTGTTCTCGTTGATCTAACCAAACAACCGCTGGTCGTAAAGGTAAGCCATTAGCGTCTAGGTTAACCATAGTCGCTCGTTGACACGTGAGTGCAGCAGCTTTAATTTGTGATTTTTTAATTGCTAATGCATCAAGCTTGGGCCACAGTTCATGACAAGCTTTCGTTAACATTTGCCAATAATAATTAGGCTCTTGCTCAGCCCAACCAGGTTGCTTTGAAAAGTAAGGTTCAATATCAACCTTACTTTTAGCTACTAGTCCTCCATTGAGATCAAATAACAAAGCACGAATACTTTGTGTGCCATTATCAAGGGCTAAAATGTACTTTTCAGTTACATGATTACTCAATAGCTATTACTCAAGAGGTAATTACTTAATAAGCTGTTTAGTTAGCCAAAGACCAATATCATTTAATTGCTCTGGTACAACACTATGCGGCATTTGATACGTTTTCCATTGCGTATTATAGCCATTATTCTTCATTAATTCGTTTGCCATTTTACCAGAAGATAACGGAACTACATTATCTTGTTCACCGTGATGTTGTAAAATTGGTGTCGTTTTGTTGGCTGCACTTAATTCACTTGGTAATTGATCTTTTATTGGTAAATAACATGACAAAGCAAGTATACCCGCTAATTTATGTTCAAACCGTAAGCCGGTAAATAAACTCATCACACCGCCTTGACTAAAACCGGCTAAAACAATGTTACTTGCAGCAATACCATTATCTATTTGTTCATTTATCAGTGCACGCACTAGGGCTTCAGATATAAGAACACCAGTCATGTCAGCTCTATTATGCAAATTGTTATTATTGATATCGTACCAAGAAGGCATAACAAAACCATTATTAATGGTAACGGGTTGCTTTGGTGCGTTAGGAAAAATAAATCGTATGCTATGGTCTTTAGGCAGGTTTAATACTGGTACCACAGGTGCAAAACCGGCGCCTGAGTCACCTAGACCATGTAACCAGATAACACATGCTTTAGCCGGTGTACGAGGTTCAACTGTAATACGATCTAACAAGGTTGGTTGTTTATTCATTATTGTCCATTTTGTTTAATACTATGTTTATTATGCCAGCTAATATACGCTAATTCTTTTTAGAATAGGAGGTTATAATGAGTAAAAGTGAAGGGGTGTCATGTCGTTTTCATAAAAGAAATGGAAAATTTATTGTAATTCACTTAGATACCTACTGATGTGAGTAGCAACCTGAAATAAGCCTTAAGCTTTATTATTGTGAAAATAAAATAATCGCGTTAGAGTTGTTTAGTTAGAATTATTCAACGCAATTATAAACTAATAATACAAGCGCGAATTATTCTATACACTAATGCGTAAAATTAGCGTTAATTTTTATTTTTAATCAATTTATAAATGGGGAATATATCATGCCAAAATTTGTAATAGAAAGAGAAATTGAAGGTGCGGGAAAGCTAAGCGGAGATGATCTACAAGGAATTTCTCAAAAGTCTTGTTGTGTATTAGAAGAGCTTGGACCTAAAGTTCAATGGTTACATAGTTATGTTACCGACGATAAAATTTATTGTGTATATATTGCGCCTGATGCAGAGTCAGTGAAAAAGCATGCGGATATGGGAGGATTTCCGGCTAATTCAATTTCACAAGTAAGAACAATAATAGATCCTACAACGTCAGAATAATCACGGTCAGATATAACGTTATATTAATGATGATAGTTGGTTTGTATTATCTTAACGATTAGCTAACTATTATCTGTTCGTCATTAAATTAAACTAAACTAGATTAAGCCGTTTGTAAATTTATGCACAGGCTAATATTTTTTATCTACAAACTTTTTTTCTATAAACATTTATCTATAAAACTGGGTAAGCTCTCTCTGGTACTACATTCTTCATAACAATTGTTGAAATTAATCGTTGCACGCCCGGTATAGCAGACAATTTTTCGTCATAAAGCTTTTGGTACTCAGGAAGATCCTCAGAAACCACATGCAGCAAAAAGTCGGGCTCACCAAACAGTCGTTGAGCTTGTACTATTTGAGGTATACCAATAATAGCCTGTTCAAACGCTGCCACTGCTTTTTTATCTCCTTCTCTAATGGTTACAAATACAATAGCAGTAAAACCAAATCCAATCAGTGTTGGGTCTAACTTTGCTGTGTAACCTTTTATTGCGCCAGACTCTTCTAAAGCACGAACTCGGCGATGACAAGGAGAGACACTTAATCCAACACGTTCCGCTAGCTCTGTAATAGATAATCGGCCATTACCCTGCAATTCAGCAAGAATTTTCTTATCTCGGTTATCCATTTAGAAGGATCCACCCTTTATTGCAATAAATAAGCACAAATTTGAAAGCACATTCTAATCAAATAAGCATATTATTTCAAAATAAATTAAGTACTAGCAAACTTTACCTAGTAACACCATAAATCATAGGAAATGTAATGACATTGAGCATTCTTACAGCATTTTGGGCGGTATCCTTTTTATTTGTAATAACACCTGGAGTAGATTGGGCTTATGCTATTTCAGCAGGCACCAGGGGGAAAGTTGTAATCCCTGCTGTAGTTGGTTTATTAATCGGTCATTTTATTGCAACTTTAATTGTTGCCGCGGGTATTGGTGCCCTTGTAGTAAATAACCCTATGGCCGTAACCGTGATTGTTTTTATTGGGGCTATGTATCTTATCTGGATAGGAATTAATTTAATTACTAAACCATCAACACCGAGCGCAAGTGAAGGCCAAAATTCTGATTGCTGGCTCACTTGGTTAACAAAAGGAACATGTGTTAGTGGGTTAAACCCAAAAGTTTTTTTACTTTTTCTTGCGTTATTACCTCAGTTTACCGATCCAGCAGCATCATGGTCGATATCAATTCAAATTATTGCTTTAGGGTTAATTCATATTTTTAGTTCCGCAATTGTATATTTACTTGTCGGTTTTGGCTCCCAAGCTGTATTACAGTCGAGACCATTGGCGGCTCAAGTTGTTAGTAAAGTGTCAGGATCATTAATGATAATTATTGCTTTTCTATTATTAAGTGAACAATTTTTTACTGGTTAACCGGAAGTCATCAGCTATTTTTATACAAAAATTAAACTACTAATCTAAAAAAAAATATTTTACTATGAAATTTATTGATATATAACACGCTCTTAGATAGAACTATAAAAATAAATCTAGAAGGAAATATAATATGACACAAACTCACACAGGCTCTTGTTTATGTGGCTCGGTTAAATTTGAAATGGAAGGTGAGTTTAAAAAATTCTTTCTATGTCATTGTAGCCTCTGCCGAAAAACATCGGGTTCAGCACATTGTGCTAATATATTTGCCCCAGGCGCTAAATTAAATTGGTTAAGTGGAAAAGATAACATGAGTTTTTATCGACACGCAGGCACTAATTTTGCCCGTAATTTTTGCGCTACCTGTAGCTCGTTAATGCCTTTGCACGCAGAAGCTCGTGATCTCGTTATAATGCCCGCTGGTTGTTTAGATACGGATATAGAAATTACACCTCAAGCACATATCTTTGCCGATAGTAAATGTAATTGGGATGCTGTTTTAAATGACACACCGATCTATGATCAAATGCCTACCTAGAGTAAATGGCAAATATAGCATCGAGTAGCCTGTTTAATTTTACTTGAATTAACCTAAACCACCTTTTGATAGTCTATATTATTAATAGGTGGTTATTTACAGACATACTATTAACTTCCACCAAGCATGTGAGTGTTTAATACAACATAACTACTGCTGTAATTCACATAATTTCATCGTAGAGTTTAAAGAGAAAATATAATGCATGTTAAACAAATAATGTCTTCTCCCGTTATAACCATAGAGCTCGATGACAATTTAACCGTTGTTGGTGAAAAATTTTTAAATACTAAGTTTCATCATTTACTCGTTGTTGAAAATAATAAATTATTTGGTGTCGTTTCTGACAGAGATTTATTGAAGGCTATAAGTCCAAAGATAGGTACTGCTGCTGAGAAAGTGAATGATGTTGCAACGTTAAATAAAAAAGTACATCAAATAATGACGAGAAGGCCTATCTGCATTCAACAAGAGCAAAGTGTTCATGATGCTATCGCATTATTTTTAGATAATAATATCTCCTGTATACCCGTTGTTGATAGTAGCAATATACCCGTTGGTATTATTAGCTGGCGAGATATTCTTAAAACTATCAAAAAACCAACACAAAAATAAAATTAAAACATTAAGGTATTATCTACCTAAATAAGGAGTCTCTTGACTGATCAAACGATTACCCCTGCGAATAAAAATTTTTTCGCCTTAGCCTGTTCACGTGCTGTTTTTATCAGAGCACTTAAAGTCGCTGTACTTGTTGGCACTATGTTGGCTTTTATCAATCATGGCGAAAAAATATTGAATATGTCTTTTTCCGGTCAAGATTTGTTTAAAATTCTGCTTACTTATTTAGTTCCTTATGGTGTTTCAACTTGGTCTGCTGTTGGTGCTATAAAAGCCAATACTGCTAAAGTTGACTCTACTACTGAATAAGGTATTTTATTTTCAATATATGGTTATCAAATGAACGTAATGGTAAAGCAAAAATTTGAAAGTTATCCTCCTCGTATTAATAAATTACTTCATCAGATACGTGAATTAATATTAACTGTTGCTGAGCAAGAAGGTATTACGAGTATAGAAGAAACATTAAAGTGGGGTGAGCCTAGTTATGTGTCTAATATCGGTAGTACTATTCGTGTTGATTGGAAAGAAAACCCCCCCGAACAGTACGGCATTTATTTCAACTGTAAAACAACATTAGTAGAAACATTTAAAGAAATTTATGGTGATACGTTTAAATATGAAGGTAATCGTGCAATTATTTTAAGAGTGGAAGGTATATTGCCAATTAAAGAGCTATCTCATTGTATTTCAATGTCATTACGCTACAAAAAAATTAAACACTTAGCTTTACTTGGCCTTTAATTATGTAACACGTAACCAATAAAGGCTCATTTTTGTCTTTATTTCTTCTTCAAATCATACAGTATTAGCCATATTTTATGGTTATTGTAATGAGCAGTAAATGATAATACGACAATATAAAACTGACGACTTTGAACAAATAGCTGATATATATAATGCTGCCCATCCTGAAGAATTTTATCGTGAAAAAGGTCAGTTTTCGTTGGTGCCTTGGGCTGAAGACAAACACATATTATCTATATTGGATAGCTCTGATGTTTATGTATATGAAGAAGCTGCTATTCTTGGTTTTTGCGGATTCTTAGATAATAAATTAAATTGGATGTTTGTTGAACCAACGGCTAGAGGTAAGGGCGTGGCAGCAAAGCTTTTAGAACACGTACTACCCAAATTACCCGACCATTCATTTTTATTTGTTTTGAAGACGAATGTACGTGCGATTGCACTTTATGAAAAGTTTGGATTTGTTGTTCAACAAGAGTTTATAGTGAATTTTCAAGGCAGTAATATTGTATTAACTAAAATGATCATCAAAAAACGTATACCATGAGGTTTATCTTTACAGGAAAACCAACAACTTTATCTCAATTTCTTTGTTTTTTTGTAGTTTACACTGCTCATTTAATTACTCTGTTTTGCGCTACGCTACTAGGCTACACTATATAGATAAAGAGTATAGACAAAAAATATAAATAGAAAAACAATTCATCTTAGGCCATTCAAATTAAGACATATACATTGAAAGAATTAGCACTATCCACCTTTTTACTCTTAACTTCTTTTGGTGTACTTGCTGACGCAGTATCATCAACGCCATTTAATATACCGCGAAGCACTGTGGTAAATATTAATGATCCAGCAACAAACTTAATTTATCCTTTATTTATAAAACTTCCTATAAAAAACAAGTCGAGAAGCAATATCCTGTTATTTATCTAACAGATGCTTATTACGAATTTCAGGTGGTATCAGGCGCAACTCGTTATCCAATGAACATTGATGTTATGGAAGAAGCTATTATTGTTGGTATTTCTTATGCTAAAGGCAGTAAAGGCTCGTCAAGCAGAATTCGCGACTACACACCATCATTTAATAAAAAGTGGAAAAATAAAACGGGAGAGGCAAAACAGCACGCCGCCTTTATTAAAAAGTCAGTCTTTGATTATATCGATACTAATTATCGTACTGACCCAACTAATCGAACCTTTATTGGGAATTCACTTGGTGGTTTATTTGGCACTTATATCCTATTAAATAAACCAAGTATGTTTAAAAACTATATTTTAGGTAGTCCATCCTATTGGTGGGACAACGAATATATTTTTAAGCAAGAATTAGAATTTGCTAAGCAAAAAATAGCCATTAATGCTAATGTTTTTATTGCCATTGGTGAACTCGAAACAATTGAGTTCGGGGCAGGTTACAATATGGTTGGTGATGCACAAAAGTTTTATAACAGAATGTTAAATTGGCAGCCAGATAACTTAAATGTGAAATTGATGATTATTCCGGAAGCCGATCATGCGACCGCATTTCCAACCACGGCGATTCAAGGTTTAAAGTGGGTATTAGGAAAATGCGATAAAGCGACAAACTGCTTAGTAACTAAATAAACAGCGACAAAAAATATTTTATTACAAAAAATAGAAAATAATTCAACTATTAAGGCCATATAATGACTTAATTCAATATGGTTATTTTCGAATAGGTACTTAGTTTAATTTAGTTCGAGAATAGCTTCTTAATATGAATAGTTACCCAGTTCAATTTTGAATTAAATGGCTTTATTAATTCATCTATTTATAACAACCTAAAGCATTAACCCATTTATTAAGTGAGATTTTATGAAAAAGTATTGTTTTATTTTATTTTCTATTTTTGTTGTAATGTCACAGGCATTCGCGACAACTAACGTGAAATACAATAAAGAGCTAGATGGCTTCGCTTATCCGTTTGAAGTAAAAACGTTTGATTTTAATTCTCAAAATAAACCGTTAAAAATGCGCTATATGGATATTGGTGATAAAAATGCCAAAAAAACCATTGTATTAATGCACGGTAAAAACTTTGCTGGTTACTACTGGGAAAGCGTTGCAAAGGATTTACTTAAAAACAATTACCGCGTTATCATTCCAGATCAAATTGGCTTTGGTAAATCGTCAAAACCTGATTTCTACCAATACAGTTTTGGTCAATTAGCATTAAACACTAAACTGTTACTTGATAGTTTAAATATTAACAAAGCGGATATTGTCGGTCATTCAATGGGCGGTATGGTAGCCGTAACATATACCGCTAACTATGCAGATAACGTTAATAAGTTAATTTTGATTAATCCTATTGGCTTAGAAGCTTATGGTAAATATACCGAATTTAAAGATGTTAACTTTTTTTATAAAAACGAATTGGGTAAAACACTTGAGAAAGCAAGAAACTATCAGAAGAAAAATTATTATGATGGTAAATGGTCTGACGAATATGAAAAACTATTAATCCCTCTAAAAGGTATGCTTGCAGGCGATGATTGGCAAACAATTGCTTGGAATAATGCGCTAACTTATGGCCCTATTTTTTCAGAAAATATTGTTGATAGATTTTCTCAAATTAAAAATGACACGGTAATTATTATTGGTACGCGAGATACCACAGGTCCTGGTCGAGGTTGGATGAAAGCGGGTGAAACTAGAAAGCTAGGTAACTTTAAACAGTTAGGTATAGATACTCAGAATCGCATTAAAGGCTCGACACTAATTGAATTAGAAGGGCTAGGGCATATGCCACATTTTGAAGACTATGATGCATTTATCAAAGCGTTTCATCAGGCCCTTAATAAGTAGCCATCTAATTTCATTGATAAATTAATAGGCCATCGTTTATAGAACTATGGCCTTATTTTATGAAAAATCTATATCTACAATATTTATCTTCACATAAAACAGTTGAATTTTTTAGATACAAGTGTAACCTTAAGGTTTCTTATAGGGTGGTGTGAGTTACTGTTCTATTTAAATATAACCAATTTAAGGAAAAAACATGAAGAACGATGCTTTTTCAATTATCTCTCGATTTCATGTCGCAAGTATATCATTAGCCTTATTTTTAATACTCAGTATTGGAACTAAAACGCTTTACTCAATTTTGATAATGCATGAAACGATTAATATGCAAGCTTGGATGATGGTTACATGGAGTATTTGTGCAGTATGGTTACTTTTTTTTACTAAAGATTGGATTGCTTATTACAAGTTATTTAAAAATTCTAATCATTTAATTAAAGATGAACGTTTTAAATATCATTCAAATAAAGCGACAAAGTTAGCCTTTATTGCTTTAGTTATGAGTAATTTTTCTATATTGCTTGTTGATTCTTATATATATTCATTAAGTACAGTTTTTGCCTCCATATTTTCGTTGGTATTTGGTATTTCGGTCTATTTACTGGTTCATATTATTTTAGAATTACGAGAGTAGGGATAAAAATGGAACTATTCAATCAATTAAAAATACATCGAGCTATTCATAATTTAACACAAGCAGAGCTTGCTATAAAAGTAGGGGTAAGTAGAAAAACGATTAATACAGTAGAAAATGGTATATTTGTTCCATCAACCGTTTTAGCATTAAAAATAGCTGAAGTATTAAATGTACCTGTAGAATCTATATTTTCACTAAAAATCGGTAGACTATCTTAAGGAAATCCAATTGAAAATTTATGCAGATAGTCAGTCAGGTAATTGTTATAAAGTAAAATTACTCACATCGCTTTTAGCTATTGAGCACGAATGGATCAATATCGATATCCTTGCGAACGAAACACTAACAGCGTCATTTTTAGAAAAGAATCCGAATGGAAAAATTCCATTGCTTGAGTTAGATGATGGTCGATTTTTATCAGAATCTAATGCCATTATCAATTATCTTGCTACTGACTCCTTACTTATTCCCAAAAATAACTTTGATATTGCCAAAATACAGCAATGGCAATTTTTTGAACAGTACAGTCATGAGCCCTTTATTGCTGTAGCAAGGTTTATTGCTAAATACCTTGGTTTACCTGTAGATCGTAAAGCTGATTATGAATCAAAACAAGCGGGTGGTCACAAAGCGCTTAAAGTAATGGAAGCGCAATTACAAAAAACACCTTATTTGGTAGGTGATAATTTAACAACTGCTGATATCTCTCTTTATGGCTACACTCATGTTGCCCATGAAGGAGGGTTTGATTTAACTGAATACCCAGCAATTCAACAATGGATAAATAACATTCAAGCGCATCCTAACTATGTAAGCATGGAGTCATAATGATTGAGGTATACCTTTTTGATTGGGGAGATACTTTAATGGTCGATTTCCCGAGTGTTAGTGGAAAAATGTGTCATTGGGAAAAAGTAGAGGCGGTTTATGGCGCTAGAGAAGCATTAGAAACATTAGCTAAAACGGCACCAATATATATTGCGACAGGCGCAGCTGACTCCACTGAATTAGAAATTAAGTTAGCCTTTGAACGGGTTGGTTTAAGCCAATTTATTACCGGCTCTTTTTGTCAAGAAAATGTAGGGTTTTTAAAAGGAAGTCCTGAATTTCTCTCATCTATTTTAAATAAACTCAATACGCCCTTAGCTAATATAGCCATGGTTGGTGATAATTTTGAAAAAGATATTAAACCTGCAATAAACGCAGGAATTAAGCCTATTTGGTTTACACAAAAAAATATAGAAAATTCTCACGATAATGTTAAAGTAATTAGTAAGTTAAGTGCTTTATACAAGTAAGTATTTACAAGTAAACAACCACTGGGAGGATAAGTGAACTTAAATCAAGTTACATTACCTGTTAACGATATGGAACTATCGACAAAATTTTATCGAAGTTTAGGTTTTACACAAATTGTTGATACGCCACATTATGCCCGCTTTGAGTGTCCCGAAGGTGGTGCAAGTTTTTCACTATTATTAGAAAAAGCTAAAATTACCAATAGTGCCGTCATTTATTTTGAACATGAAGCACTTGATAGCTGGGTTAATGATTTAAAAGCTCGGGGGGTTAACGTTGACCAAGAGCCTACAGATCAAAGCTATTTATGGCGAGAAGCGATATTACACGATCCTTCAGGTAATAAAATAAAGCTATACTGGGCTGGAGAAAATCGCCTTCATCCACCTTGGCGTGTAGAAAAACGTAATTAACCATACAACAGGTAGTTAAATGAACATTCAAATAGATAATCTTGAAAGTACCGAAGTTATAAAGTTACTACAAGAACATCACGAAGATATGTTGCAGCATTCTCCGCCGGAAAGTGTTCATGCATTAGATTTATCTTCATTAAAAGCACCAAACGTTACTTTTTTTACTGCTTGGATTAATGATCAATTAGCCGGGTGTGGCGCGTTGAAAAAGCTTGATAATAAGCATGTTGAACTTAAATCGATGCGAACATCACCCCATTTTTTGAGAAGAGGCGTTGCCGCTAAGTTATTAACGCACATGTTAGCGATAGCGCAACAGGAATCGTTTACTAAAGTTAGCTTAGAAACAGGGACGAAAGCAGCATTTCTTCCGGCTCAGCAACTGTATAAAAATTTTGCCTTTAAAGAATGTAAGCCTTTTGCAGATTATCAAGAAGATCCTTACAGTATGTTTTTAACAAAAGATCTCTCATCAGTTGTTACTCAGTAGCAATTGTTCGTGATAAATCATTAACTAAGTATTAGGTGCTCAGTAGTTTATCTAATCAATATTCATGCCTAAGTAAGGCTTTATACTCATAAGGGAGCGCTCGTGTTTCAAAATATTGCGATTTATTCAGGCTTAATTGCAAGTGTCTGGATTTTAATTGGTGTGTATGTCGCAAGTTGTTTTTATACTGATTACAGCCATTCTAAACAATTTTGTAGTGAACTTGGTGCAACGGGTAGCCCAACTCAAAAATTATCACCGTTAATTAATAATTACCCTTTAGGCGTTTTATTTTGCTTGTTTGGCTGGTATCTAGTGAGTATTCCAAACGTATCAATATTAATAAACATAACAGGATGGCTTGTGATTACTCATGGTATCGGCACCTGGGTTGCAGGATACTTCCCAATGGATGCAGATCCCTTTACTAAGAATCCAACGCTTTATTGTAAAATACATTCTTGGGCGGGTTTTATTATGTTACTTTCATTAGTTATAGCGCCAATATTAGTTGTTGTAAGTCCAACCACTGAACTTATCCCTTTGCATTTTAAAATTTTTTCCGTTGTTTCTGTATTTGCTGCTGTGTATTATTTATTTGTAATGGCTAGCGCCGTTCGCACTCAAACTAATCCAGGCATTTATCAACGTATTTCTTATGGTTTTCAATTGCTTTGGTTAAGTGTATTTTCTTTAGTTTTAGCATAAATTTAAATTACAGCGATTTCTTTCGCTAACAGGTATATCAACCGACATTGAGTCTTATATTTTAATTGGAGAGGATCAAAATGAACAGTAAACGTCATGGCCTATCAATAGGTATGGAAAGAGCCGACAAGGATTTTTTTCTTTTTATTAAGGCTCAAGGCAAACTAACCCATAAAGATTATGAAATAATCACGCCATTTATTGAATCTATGTTAATTCAAGTAAAAACCCCAACTGTAAACGTTTTATTTGACGGAACAGAATTAGCGGGTTGGGAGTTAAGAGCTGCTTGGGATGATTTAAAACTTGGTTTAAAACACGGTAATAGTTTTAACAAGGTGGCTCTTTATGGAAATAAAAAATGGCAAGAATTCTCAGTAAAAGTCGCTGACTGGTTTATTTCAGGTGACATTAAATACTTTGAAAATGAAAACGATGCCATTACTTGGCTTAATGAATAATATGAATACCACTTTAGTGGTTTGGAATTAATGTGTTTAAAAAAGATCACAATACAATAGCCTTTAACCCTAAACATAAAACACACGGGGAATCACTGTTAAAATTTCTAGCCTTGATATCCATCATTGTTGCCTACTTTTTGTATATGAGTTGGAAATATGATGCTTCTACTGGTTTAGGCGTTTCTATATTAACCTGGAGCTTCTTTGTTTTATGTACGCCAGTTGCTGACGGCGGCTTTATTCTCGCTTTCCCCATTCGATTACTTTTTAAAGTTAAAATGGCATATACGCAAATAGTGCTTTGGTTTATGGCTATTGCTCTTAATATTTTTTATATGGCATCTAGTCCAGACACTTATGATTTAACGTTTATAACAAGGTTACTCAACCATATTCTATCAGAGCCATATCCTTATTGGAGTATTCTAATAATCAGTGCATTAGGTACTTTCTTATCAATATACTTTGGCGATGAAATGATGGATGTTGCTTCTCATGCAGAGCGTAAAAATAACCATCGTCACGGGGCAAAGTATCGAACGTTATTAGTACTAGGACTTGGCATTTTAACCGTAGTTGCTTATTACTACTTACTCAGTAGTTTAAACGTCGTATTACCTCAATAGTCACTATGGTTAAAATACGTAAAACATAAATATTATTACTTTGTTATAACGCGATATATAGAAGGGTGGTTAATTGGAATTTGCTAATATATCTATAGAATTATTATCACTGTTATTTTTAGTTGCAGTAGTCGCGGGTTTAATTGATACCTTAGCTGGCGGGGGCGGACTTATTTCTATACCTGCCCTAATTTTAAGTGGTGTTCCACCATTAACCGCTTTAGGCACTAATAAACTTCAAGGCAGTATGGGAACGGCAACCGCAACCTATATGATGATAAAAAATAGAAGAATTAAATGGGAGCATGTTAAACCTTTAATGTTAATGGCTTTTGTTGGTGCTACTTTTGGCACCATCACAGTACAGTTTATAAATACTGACGTTTTGTCGTTTGTTATTCCTATCGTACTTATCTTTATTGCCATATATTTTCTTTTTTCACCTAACCCAACTAAACATGATGGTAAATCTTCAGTGTCGTATGGGAAGTACAAAAATATTATTGTGCCTTTAATCGGTTATTATGATGGCATGTTTGGTCCTGGTACGGGATCTTTCTTTGCGTTATCGGGTGTTTCATGTCGAGGACATGATTTAATTTCTTCTACGGCTATTGCCAAATCGTTAAATTTTGCGACGAATATTGCCTCTTTAATCGTATTTCTAATCGCAGGTCATATTGTTTGGGTAATTGGTATAACTATGATGATTGGCCAAATTCTGGGCGCATGGGCAGGCTCTCATTGCCTATTCAAAATCAATCCTGCTTATCTAAGAGCGATTGTTGTTGTTATGTGCAGTAGTATGCTATTAAAATATGCGGATTCAATGGGTTGGCTGAATTATGGATAATGAAATCAATCAAATTATTAACGTTAAGCCATTAAACGTGGTTTATTTTAACTTAAATGATAGAGAGTAAACCATGAACAATATTCAATATCCTATTAAAGGCGCTTGCCAATGTGGCGGCGTTACCTATGAACTGCTAGAGCCACCTTTGATGGTCATTGCGTGCCATTGTATCGAATGTCAAAAATTATCGACTAGTGCATTTAGCATTACTGCTATGGTAAAAACTGACACTGTTATATTTAAGGGAGAAATGAAAGATTGGAGTCGTCTTGCTGATAGTGGGAATGTCAGTGCAGCTAAATTTTGTGTTACCTGTGGTAATCGAATTTATCATTACGACCCGAAAGATCCAGAGAAATTAAAACTTAAACCCACTAATTTATCTGATACGCGTATTATAAATCCAACAGCGCATTTATGGGTTAGTGAGAAACAAGATTGGTTCCAAATTCCTGAAGGTGTAAAAACTTTTGAGTATCAAACTTAGTTGCGCGAAATTGGTTTGCGATATGAACCGTCTATTTATGCAGTTAACTAGTCATAAATAGACGGGGATTGTTGGAGAGTTATACGCTTATTGACGATTTAATATTTCAGAAAATAACGAGAATACTTTATTTGGGTTTGTTTTCTTACAAACCTTTATCGCAGGATATTCAGATGTTTTCACTAACTTACCAGCCCATTGTGCATCAAGGTGTTGACGTTCTTTTCCATCCCAACGTTTTTTAGGAAAATCAAGTTGTGATGTTGGTAACCAAGGGTTATCAGTAGTCTTATGTTCCACACTAAACGATCCCATTTCACCTTCACACAATCCCTGTTCAACAGCCACTATTGCTGCTAAAGTATCCCAAAAATAATATTCACCTGATTCAATAAACCAATCATTTTTATCTAATATTTTATCCCAAAACTGAGCGGCCGGTGTTGTAACGCTTTTCTTGAATTCACTGGCAACTTTAGCGGTTAATCTAACGGAATTTGTGACATCTAAACCAACCAATTCAATTGGTAAACCAGAAGCAAACACCTTGTCTGCAGCCAATGGGTCAATAAATATATTCCACTCGGCACTGACATTCGGATGACCATCGGTGAAATTAGGTACAATAATATTACCCGGTGCGTCAACATTACCGCCCATAATAATAAGGCGAGACACTTCTTTCATATCTGCAGGATATTTTTCTATCCATTGGGCAATATTGGTAAGCGTACCCGTTGCAACAATAATAACAGGCTCATCAGCTTCTTTAATTGCTTGATGAATAATCTCGATTGCATGCTCAGACGAAGCCTGACGTTTACTTGGCTTAACCGCTACACCTGATAATGTATCAGAGTCTTCTCGCCATGCATCTGGAAATACGGCATATCCGTCTAGTGGTTCATCATCGCCACAAGCGACTAACACAGAATCACGGCTGTATTTTGACAGGTCAAGTAATGAGTTTGTATTGGTTAGACCTGGAGAACAATGACTTTCGCCACTTGATGATATAGTGATAGCAACTACGTCCGTTTGAGGATGTTGTAATAGAAATAATAATGCCGCCCAATCATCTATTGCCATATCATTGTCAAAAATTACGGGTTTAGCGAAAGCTACAGAGGTGAAGCATAAAGCAAGTGTAAAAATGAGCGTTCTCATTAATGTATCCTTTGGTTAATTGTCATATTTAAGTGTTATTTGATTTACTATTTAACCTGAAATCGGTTTTAGTTATTGTTTAGTTTGCTCAATAAAATAGTGTTCTGTTATTGCTAATAATTCCTCCGTAAGGGATTGATCACTGTTCAACTCAGCGCTGTTTTCAGCTAATACATTGAATATATGATTAGCATTCTTGATTAAATACAGAGATGTTTGTGCTTGTTTTGCTCCTTTTATTAATGAAAGAGAATTTTGCCAATGCACTGTTTTATCTGCATTTCCTGCTATTGCGAGTAATGCGCCTTGATACGTAGCCAATTGGGTAAGACTAGTGTTATTACGTATTTGCTCAAACCATTGATGACTAAAATTTAATGGTTTATCGAGCCAAGGATATTTTATTTCAGCAAAGCCGTTACTTATTGCTTCTTGTTCGTATTGTGCAAAAAATGGCTCAAAGCTGCCAATACCATCGCCAGCGACACTTGACCAAGTAACCACTGACGCTACAGGTAATGTCTCATTAACTGCTGCTAACTGGGCAATGAGGCCTCCTTGGCTAAACCCCAATAAATGAATAGATTTATGTTCAAGCTGCTTTTGTTGCTGAATAAACTGATGCACGTTAACTACATCATTTACTGCGTTTTCTAGATTGTAAACTTTATAATCGACACTACTTGCGCCGGATCCTGCGAAATCAAAGCGTATAGAAGCAACATTCTGTTTGGCGAGCTTTTCTGCTAAATGTTTAAATAAATTACCCACTTCATTCTTATTTGAAGCGGTACCATGCAACATAATAACAACGGGGAGCGGTTTTAATGATTGTAAATCTGGTAATGTTAATACTGCAGGAATTTGATAGTTATCTCCCTTAAGCGATAATTCTTGCTCAATAGCTGCGTAAACAGGCGTTACAATCATATTAAGTAAAAGAGTACATAAAGTTAGTGACAATGTACGACGATATTTTAATTTTTTCATAAAATCCCAACCTATTTCTTTATAAGAAGCAGTAATGTGAGTGCATCAACAAGGAGCAATACCTGCTTGGTTCATTAAACAAATGCAACAAAATAGAGCACTTAAATAATAATCAATGTTTACATTCTAAATATATCATTATAAAACAATGCGTTATTATGGATATGTTAATAGGTTTGTAATCTGATATACATTAATGTGTTACTACAAGCAAAAAGCTGACCATGTAGCCAGGTTTTTGGTGAATTGAAAAAATAAACGCTATCACTTGCTTAAAAAGTACGAATATTCTTGGATTTTGTTACGTGATCGCTTACTTTAATAACCATATTAAGTTTAAGGGATATAGTAGAGACACAGTATATCCAACATTACTTAGCGTAAACCGCTTATAAATACGCTTGATTCGATAAACGTTAATAAATTGAACAAGAATACATAAACATTTAATAGATGGAGTTTTAAATGAAATTTTTAATATTTTTGGGCACAACACGTGATAGTACGCCGCCAAAACCAGCTCGCCTTGGTTTGCGTGTTGCTAAAGCTTGTATAGATGCATTGGACTACCCATTAGAGTCTGTATTTAAACCATATTTTTCTTATGCGAGCAGTAAAGCCCCAACGGCTTTAAGTGCACTTGCTGAAAAAATTGAGTCTGCTGATGGCTTTGTTATGATAAGTCCTGAATATAATCATTCTATGAGCCCAGCACTGTCTAACTTACTTAACCACTTTGGTAGTTCTTTATTTTCATATAAACCCAGTGCCATTGTCACTTATTCAGCAGGACAGTGGGGTGGCATGCGAGCGGCAATAGGAATGCGAACATTTCTGTCTGAGCTGGGCTGTCTTTCTGTATCGGCCATGATTCATATCCCAAAAGCACAAGAAGTATTAACCGAGGATGGGGCTATAGCAACACATGAAGATCAAAGAGCTTGGTTTAATTACTTTGGTCGCACATTTTACCAGTTAGATTGGTGGGCTCAAGCTACAAAGAATCAACGAGATAAAATTGACCCACACAACAGAATGAGTGACTTTAAAAAAGACCCTTCTCAAAGAAATGCTCCTTAATCTCTTTGTACTCGATTTTAATAGTCACTTGGTTCTTATATATAAAATTATTTACCAAATAAGCTGACTCGTTTTTAGTATGGTAATTATGATCTTAGAAAAATAATTACCACGGTTTATCTTTTTTATATAAGTGATCAAACTTTACTTACAATTTATTAATGATAAGTCGCTATTAATAGATTGTTTAAAAAAATCAATACAGTTAGAGTATCAAGATCCCATATATAGGATCCACAAATAAGAATAAAACGAGTATTACTAAGGCTCGTTAAAAAACTTAAAACTATAGGTTATAGAGAACGAAAATGAACAAACAACCAGAAATCACTATTTCATCATTAGATGCAGACAGATTGTATGATTTAATTGAATCATTACCCAATGACGGATTAGTTGGCATAAATGAACTTGAAAAAGAACTTGCGCGAGCAAATATTGTGGAGCCTTCAGAAGTGCCTCCTACTATTGTAACAATGAATTCCACCGTTAAGTTCTCTGTTGAATCTTCGCAAGAAGAATTTCTGTTAACATTAGTATACCCAAAAGACATTGATGCTAGTGGCCAAAAAATATCAATTCTAGCGCCTGTTGGCAGTGCATTACTGGGGCTTTCTCAAGGCGATCAAATTGAATGGCCAAAACCTGGTGGTGGGTTGATAAAAGTAATAATTAAAGAGATAACCTATCAGCCAGAAAGAGCAGGTGAGTTACATCGATAATCATACCTCAATCTTAGGTGTGTCATCATTGTAGTGCTAAATAATTAAAAATAGATAAAACAGTGATAGGCCATCAAGTAGATGTGAATTTTATATAAAAAGAACGTTTATACGTTCTTTTTATATTTTATCTTCAATCAACTGTATCAGGATAATAATCATTGAATAACTTAACTAACGATATTAATAGTATCCATGATCAAGATTTCATTGATATTAAATATGCCGAACAGAAAATTTCAAACAAAGAGTTTTATAACTGTCATTTTAAGTCTTGTGACTTTAATGGCACTATTTTTATGAATTGTGAATTTACTTATTGTACATTTATAGAATGTAATCTGAATAATGTCGCTGTAAATAATAGTAAGTTTGTCGAAATTGAGTTCAATAATTGCAAAGTTATTGGTGTTAACTGGACTATGGCCCATTGGCGTGATTTCATGCTATCAGCACCGTTAACTTTTAAAAAATGCCTGATTAACTCATCTTCTTTTTATGGACTAGCATTAGAAAAAGTAATTATTGAAGAATGTCGTGCACACGATGTGGATTTTAGAGAAGCTAATGTAAAGAACGGCAGTTTTTCTCACACCGATTTACGTGATAGTTTATTTAATAAGACTAATCTCACCGGTGTCAATTTTAGTGAAGCAGTAAATTACGATATTAATATAAAAAACAATATCATTACCAATGCGACTTTTTGTCGTTACGAAGCCGTCAGACTATTAAGTGGCTTAGATATAAACTTAATCGATTAAATTAAACAGGACGATTTTTTCACCTACGTCTTTATCCGACGGTTAGCTTAAATCAGAAGAATTTAGCCCAAATTCTTTATTCCATTCATCAACTAATTGATTGAATATTTGTATTTCATCAGGTGTTGCATTACCAAGTATTACATTTGCTGACAGGCTATCACGATTTTCGAGATCATCATCTTCCATAAGAATAAACATCCTTGTTTGTCTATGCGCATAATATGGAGCAAAATGTGTAATCAAGCAAGTGCTGTTTTACCAAGTACATTAATTTATTCTAATATCTCAAAATACCAAATCTCTTGTGATTAACTTTTTATGCAAAATGCTTGAACAATAGACGATATACCTATCAAAACACTTGAAATAAAGTGGCTTTCCTATCCCTCCATGTACTTAAACTTAGCAGATTAAGGAACAATAATAACTGTTCGAAATCAACGCTAAATGCTTTTTTTTTACCCGAAATTACGTGTACAAAGGTTTTATTGAAAATTGTTACAAAAATTCAGCTAATAATTGCGCTAAAGAGTAGCATTTTTCCTCACTTTAGATTAAGTTTGCGCTTTTATTTATTATACAGTTAACCAGAGCGCCTTATGTTAGAAAATACTCTCCCACAACTCGAACAACTGATTGAACAAATCATTGAAAAAAATAACCACCTAAAAAGCCAAGTGGCTGAATTAGAGCAGCAAAAATCAGTGCTGGTTGAAGAAAATGAAATGTTGCAATTGGAAGCACTTGAAGGTGAAGAAAAACAAAAGCAAACAAGTACAGTTTTAACAAACCTACTAGGTAAATTACAAAGTGTAGAAGAGCTAAGTTAATGTTAGCCGAAGACTCTAATGGACTCAGCATTGAAATTATGGGCAAGCAACATCAGTTTTCTTGCTCAGCTGAACAAGCAGAGGATTTAAAACAGGCAGTGAATAATCTCACTGCTATGTGTAATGACATTAAGCAACAAAAGTCCGCGGCTAGTAGAGAGCGAACTTTATTGGTGGCCTCAATTAATTTAAGTTATTCGCTCCTTATGGCAAATAAAGAAATTAGTCATTATCAACATGGCGAAGAGGCCTTAATTGCTAAACTAAAAAGCGCGTTGTAATACTAAATCCATTACTTTCACTTTTTCAGAGTTACCATTGTTTTTAGTTAAATAATGGTAATTTTGGCGACTTTTTGTCATGTTGCATTATACTTAGCAGCATTTATAAGGTAAATTGCATATATATACATTAAGTTGCGTTATTTAGGACCACCTTTATTATGGCTGATGCCAGTATTGAGTTTAAAGGGTCAAGTTTTACCCTATCCGTTTTACATTTGAAATCGTCTGAATTAGCTGATATTCGGGCAGATTTAACAAAAAAAGTTGCCCAAGCCCCTGACTTTTTTTATCTAGTACCCGTTGTGGTCAATATTGAACAACTCTCGTGTTCAATTGATTACCAAGCGGTAAAAAACTTAGTTGCAGAATTCAATTTTACTTTTGTTGGTTTTACTGGTGCAGTAACAAAAGAACAACGTCTTCATATTCGTGAACTGGGTTTTTCTTTTGTTAATACAGCAAAAGCAAATACCTCACCAAAACCCGCGGTAGCAAAGAAGAGCGAAGTAAAAGAAGCTACTGTAGAAGCCCCGAAAGTTGATGAACATTTATATACTGACAAAGTACACCGAGGTCAAATACGATCGGGTCAGCAAATTTATGCTAAAGATCAAAACTTAGTGATTATTGGCTCAGTATCAGCTGGTGCAGAAGTGATCGCAGATGGCAACATACATGTATATGGTTCGTTACGCGGCAGAGCAATTGCCGGTGCAAAAGGTCATCATAAAGCACAAATATATTGCCAAAACCTTGAAGCTGAATTGGTCTCAATCAATGGTAACTATTGGCTAAGCGAGTCAATGGAAGAAAATTGGGGTTCACCAGCATTTATACATTTGACGGATAGTGAATTAACGTCATCAAAGCTTATTTAATTTTAACTTAAAAGGATATTCGGTCTATGGCACGGATAATAGTAGTTACATCAGGTAAAGGCGGTGTTGGTAAAACAACATCAAGTGCTGCCATTGGTCTTGGCTTAGCGTTAAAAGGTCATAAAGTTGTCTTAATAGATTTTGATATTGGCTTACGTAATCTAGATTTAATTATGGGTTGCGAACGTCGAGTGGTATACGATTTTGTTAACGTAATTAACGGCGAAGCAACCTTAAATCAAGCACTTATTAAAGATAAACGTGTTAGCAGTTTGTCGATTTTACCTGCTTCGCAAACACGTGATAAAGATGCATTAAATAAAGAAAGTGTTGGTAAAGTATTGGAAGAGCTTGGTAAAAGCTTCGATTTTATTGTCTGTGATTCACCTGCGGGTATTGAAGCCGGTGCAATGATGGCACTTTATTATGCTGATGAAGCTATAGTAACAACAAATCCTGAAGTATCTTCAGTACGTGATTCAGATCGTATTTTAGGTATGCTTGCTAGCCGTTCGCGCAGAGCTGAGCTCGGCCTAGAGCCTATTAAAGAACATTTGTTATTAACCCGCTATTCGCCTAAACGTGTAGATGAAGGCGAAATGCTGAGTGTTGAAGATGTTAAAGATATCCTTTCAATCCCCTTATTAGGTGTTATTCCCGAGTCACAAGCAGTACTTAAAGCCTCCAATGCCGGTGAGCCAGTAATTCTTGATACTGAAAGTGATGCAGGTCAAGCTTACCAAGACGTAATTGATCGCCTGTTAGGTGAAACTGTAGAATTTAGATTTTTAGTTGCCGAGAAAAAAGGCATATTTAGTCGTATGTTTGGAGGATAACATGGCACTATTAAATTACTTTTTACGTAAAAAAGAAAAACAGGTAACCACCGCTTCTAAAGCGAAAGAGCGTCTGCAAATTATCGTTGCGCATGAGCGTAATAGTCGTAATAAACAACCAGATTACTTACCGCAGCTCACCGAAGATATTCTTCAAGTTTTGCGTAAATACATTAAAGTGTCTGACGAAACATTCTCAATCAACCTTGATAAAAAAGATGGCGATTTGAATGTGTTAGAGCTCAATATTGAATTACATGATGAGCTAAACAAAGACAATTAAATGACAAAATCGGTTGTTCTTTGACAATTGATTTATAAGCGGGTTGTTGGGTATTTGTACAAGGTAAAACTTTTGTCGTGTGGTTGTTCCACATAAAAAAATGATAACCTGTAAAAATGTCCAACAAACGCTGTCTGAAGAATCCGGCTAGACATGACTTGCATAATTAAAACGTTTTATCTTGAATACAACAGATCATGAGTCAAGTTGCTAGGTATGGAAGGCGCAACACTTAGACGAACAATTTTACCTACAATTTACTATGTTTTATTCAGTGGAATTATCGCAATGATCACCATCTACCTGTTTAACTTTAGAGGCTTTCTAACATTATGAGCAAGCAAATAAGACAAAATCATCAAAATGAAACTTTCAATTCAGCCAATGAGCAAGATAGCGTATTAAGCCCGAATGAAGTGCTAACCAAGTTAACAACAGTCTTGGGTGCAAGTAATATACAAGCGGACCCAGAAAAAAATGAGCATTACAGAATGGGTTGGCGTTCTGGTGGTGGCAGTGCGCTTGCTGTATTGTTCCCACAAACGTTACTTGATATTTGGTATTGTTTAGAAACCTGCGTGGCAGGTAACTGCATTATTATTATGCAAGCTGCTAAAACAGGGTTAACTGAAGGCTCTACACCCAATGGTAATGATTACGACAGACCCGTTGTTGTGATTAATACCTTAGCAATGGATCAACTGTATTTAATTAATAATAATGAACAAGTCATTGGTTTACCCGGTGCAACTTTACACCAGTTGCAAAACCAACTTAAATCAGTAAACAGATCACCGCACTCAGTTATAGGCTCATCTAGCTTGGGTGCTACTGTTGTCGGAGGTGTTGCTAATAATTCAGGTGGTGCGCTGGTAAAAAGAGGTCCTGCGTATACTGAACTAGCTTTATATGCACAAATAAATGAACACGGTAAACTTAGTTTAGTTAACCATTTAGAAATCGAATTAGGTAATTCACCTGAAGAAATCCTTGCTAACTTACAACAAGGAAACTTTAATAAAACCACAGCTAAAAGTGAAAAATTAGCCTCAGATAAAGAGTATATTGCAAGGGTTAGTGATGTTAACGCAAGCACACCGAGCCGTTTTAATGCCGATAAACGTAGGCTTTATGAAGCCAGTGGTTGTGCTGGTAAGCTAGCCGTATTTGCTGTTCGTTTAGATACCTATCCTAACGCTATTAAAGAAAAATCTTTCTATATAGGCAGTAATGATGTCGGTGAACTTGCCGAATTACGCAAGAAAATTTTGTCTAGTTTTGAGAATACCCCTGAAGTAGGCGAATATATGCATCGTGAT
Source organism: Colwellia sp. 20A7 (assembly GCF_009832865.1). NCBI lineage: Bacteria > Pseudomonadati > Pseudomonadota > Gammaproteobacteria > Alteromonadales > Colwelliaceae > Colwellia > Colwellia sp. 20A7. The sequence goes on from NZ_CP047130.1 coordinate 2,304,951, forward strand.
ATATTCGATATCTCGGCTAAATATGGCAAAGACACCTTTTTAAGTGTGCATCATTTGGGTACCGATGCTTTGCCTAAACTTTTTTCCATTAAAGGGCGTATTGACACAATACTTAATAAGGTTTCTTGGTTACCTAAACACTTTACAGACAAAGCAATGCAGTTGATAGCCAAAGCCTTTCCACAGCATTTACCTAAACGTATGCTCGAATATCGCGACAAGTACGAGCATCATTTAATTATTAAAATGAGTGATGACGGTATTCAAGAAGCAGAAACATTCTTAGAAAGCTTTTTTTCATCATCCAATACAGGTGCTTACTTTAATTGTAGTGACGATGAAGCGAGTAGGGCATATCTTCACCGTTTTGCCGCCGCAGGTGCCGCATTAAGGTATGAAGTTATTCATGAAAAAGAAGTGGGTGAAATATTAGCACTCGATATCGCTATTCCTCGTAATGAAGTTGATTGGCTTGAAAAATTACCCAGTGACATTACCCAACAACTAGAAAAAAAACTCTATTACGGGCACTTCTTCTGTTATGTTTTCCATCAAGATTACATCTTAAAAAAAGGAGCAGATGCTAAGCTTGTTAAGAAAAAGATGCTACAACTACTTAATGAAAGAGGGGCTAAATATCCTGCGGAACATAATGTAGGGCATTTGTATGACGCTGAACCCGATCTAAAGAATTTTTATCAGGCGCTTGACCCAACCAATACCTTTAACCCGGGCATTGGTAAAATGTCAAAAAACAAACGAAACTGTGCTTGTTGTTTATAAAAAAGACGCATCTACATAAGTTGTAAGTTAATTTTTAGCGCGTTAAAGTGACTGGTTTTGCTTTAAAGTAAGCCAACAATAAAATGAAATATACTTTATTTGGGCTCACCCTAAACTGTTCTAATTTGTTGAATTCGCTCTCATTAAGCGTGGAAATAATTGTGAACACTTTGAATGTTTGGATTAAACTGTTGAGCATCATATGCAATGTGATGCTCAGTCAAATAATAAGTCTCGATGGAGTGTGTTGCCTTTGCCATATAATTTCAAAAATGACTGCTTTCATTCATTATATTGTAAACAATTTAAAGCTCATCTGACTCAATTTTTTGCGCAACGTCTTTAAGTAAATAAAACAAGTCGTGCTCAAATAAAAAACTGTCGGTGAAATTTAAGCTCTGAGAAGTATAACCTCAACAGCGGTGTTTTTAGTCGCCTCCGTTTGTAAATGAAGGTGTAGGATTAAAACACATCAAGATGAGGAAACTTCGATATTGTGATTATTTAGTACATCACTGGATATCAATACTCCCCAATTCCGAACATTAGAGTATCCTGCTAAGTAATAAGACCCAGCCTTAGTTTTTGGTTTAAAAACAGAATACCCATTAAATTTCCCTCCGCTATAGATAAATTGCTCGCCACTTTCTGCAACAACTTCGCGTGAAACTAAATAGGCAGAGCCCTCAATAAAGATCTCAAGCGTCTGAGTGGATATAAGTGAGATAATGGTTCCGTCTTGCATTATAAGCGTCTCTACGTAATTTCAATGGTGTTCACTAAGCAAGGCAAGCCTGCTTTTGAGGTTAACTGATAACATAGCAATTACATACTACCAGCGCTTATTTTATCAGCAATTTTTTTCAATTTTTCGAATAAACCATGGTCAAATAGCATGGAGTCGGTGAAACAAAACTCTTGTCGTTTTTCAATTGTTTTAGAAATATAATTTTGTCGGCTTTCATTCGCTAACGCATAACCAGGTGTTCCAAACCATCGCAATGTAATTAACTTTTCACCATTAATGATCTCACTGTAAGTGAAAGCTTCTTTTTTTAATCCGCCTTCGGCTTCAGTTTTCATAAATTTCTCTTCAATAGACTTTATGAACCAAGGTAAGCCTTGTTTAGGAAATTCGATATCAGTTCCAGCAAGCCATTCTTCTGGGTTACCATTCAATGCAGGAAAAAGACTCTTACTTACCCATAACAAATAATCTTCATCTTTCAATAAATAATAATAATCTAATCCTTTACCATTAAACCTAGGTTGAGAGAACTTTAATATAATACGGCTATCATCATCGATGGTGTTTGGGTCTGTATTTGTAAATTGTTTCATTAGTTTAATCCAGTGCTATACGCTTTAACGCGCCTGATTTTTCGAGTTCACCTAATTTCTGTGGATTTTTGTCGAAGGGAAATACTTCAACAGGGCGATAAGCCACTTTATTTTTCACATTGGTATCGCGAGTCATGCCATTGCCAGTAAACATTGAGTCATCAAGTTGATTACACTAGATTTCGCCCGTTTCAATTTTTTTTGCTATGTCTTTAAATAAGTCAAACAAACCGTGCTCAAACAAAAAACTGTCGGTGAAATTTAAGCTTTTAGGTGTTCGCCCTTCTTTTCTCGAGTTGGTTGATATTTCATAACCAGCTTCGGGATTTTCTCTTGTACCTAAAAACATGGGGCGACCTATCATCAGCTTTTCACCATCAACGACTTCAGTATAATGAAAAACGTCTTTCGGTAAACCACCTTCGTGTGACAATTTAAAAAACTTGTTTTCAATGGTGCTTACTATCCACGGCAAGCCTGCTTTGGGCATTTCTAGTTGGTAAGTCAGCCATTCACTTACTTTTGTTCTTTTATTAGTGAAATAATCACAAACGGAAATAATAATATATTCGTCTTGAAGCAGAATATAAAAGGTCTGCTCAGGTTTGTCATAACGTACTATTGAGCCAACAACATCAGGGTGTTGTTTAATGGTTAACGGATCTATGGTGTTAAAGGTCTTCATGGTTACTTATTCCGTGTTTCAAAATCGTTCGTTTATAAAGCAATACGCATTAAGATGTTATTCTCTTCTAAATGCTTTAAGGTTTTAGGGTTCTTGTCCTGGCTAAAGGTTTCGACCATGCCGTGACTTACATCACCAGTAATAGGGTCGGTATTGCGGGTTAGACCATTACCTTGGAATTGAACATTCGCACCGTATTTTCCATCTATATTATTTCTTGCTTTGAAAATATCTTCATCTGCTTCGGTTAACTTCATGTCACGGGAAAATTTATTAAATTGCTGTTTATCTTTTAAGTCTATCCCGTCAGTATCGGCTATATTAACAAGTGCTTCATAGTCTTCTGAATACTGAGGTGTCATACACGCGGTAATTGCATCCGCGGGGGTGTCTTCAAGATCTTCCTTAGCAAAGTTGGTTAGGTTGTCATAAGTCGGTATAAAGGTTTTCATATCGCCTTCTGTAGCCGCTTTGTCTGCATCTATCACCAATAAGGTATAGTCTGCTGCTTCTTTATACGCTATTCCCACAGCACTGGTAATTAATTCAGGGTCTTTGTCAGCGTATTCCAGTTGGGTATAGGTTGTTGTCCAGTAGGTTGATTGCTTAGTTTTTGGGTTTACCCAACCCACAGTGCCTTCGTCTTTGGCGTGTCTACTTTCAATAATACGTACGATGTATTTTTCATCTAAACCTTGCTCAACAATATCAAGTTTATCGGCAAGGGTGTATGGCGAGGTAGGTAATGGTGCACCAGTATTACGAGCGGCAACGACAGCTTCAGTAGCAGCTTGCATTCTTGTCTGAACTTCAGCCATGGTTACTGGTGGTTTGATGACGCTTTTATTTTTACTGGCAAGTATTTGTGCAGCAGTTGGGGTGGTGTTTGCTCTAGGCTTTGGTGTAGCATTGGCCACTTCATCATTTAGCGCTTGGGCATCTATAATATTGGTATTACTGCTAGCTGCTTTTTGCTTTGCACTCTGTCCAAGTTCATAACTTGTTGGTGAGCTATACACTGATTTTTGCTCATCAAGCGGAAATATTAATAAGTTACCCGCTTCAAGTTCTTTGGCGATATAAGGGATAAATGCCCGTTCATCATTATGCACAGCATAAACGCTTTCACCTTTGATATAACTGTAAAGGTGACTGATAATATTCTGTTCATTTTTCCATTTATGTAAATTATTTAAAAATTGCTCTCCGTAAGTACTACTTACCCTAAATTCCATTTTTGATGGCTTTAATAAAAGATCATTAGGCTTGTCAGTGGGTTTACAGGCTAGGTAGCGGTATGAAAAATTGCAAATAAGGTAATGACCCTTACTAAAAATACTTTGGCGTCCCACGTTAGGGTATGAAAATTCCGTATTCACTTTAGTTTCCGTTTAGTTTAAATAATACATCTTCAATAATAAATTTAAAGACTTACTAGCCATTTAGGTTTTCCTGACCATAGTCTTTAACTTACTATCATTGGTACAAATATTACGCTTCTACATTAATAATTAGTTATTCTACATTAAAATGAAAAAATTAAGTTTTTATACTTTGTAACTAGTTGTTTATATATTAATTATGCGATTAATCTACGCATATTAGTTATATATTTACGGCTTTAATCGCCAATGACTGCGACCAAAACCATTAAACTATTGCCGATTTGTGGGGTTAAAATAAGATCAATGAAGTTATTAGGATAAAGCTTAACATTGTGAACAGTTACGGCACTCATTTTTGGTAATGAAACCAACTAAAATGATTGGGAGTGATGTATGGTAATACGAATAATTAAATGTGAATGATTTTAAGTGATAACAATAAAAATGGGAGACAGATGCCTCCCATCTCATTTAATAGTATTTAGCTTAAAAACGACCTGTTAAACCTAATAGAAATCCATCATCACTATCTTCTAATGAGACATATTCAAGACGTAATGAAACAGCTGGAGTAAAAAAGTGTTGAGCACGTATTGTACCGTTAATACCTTCTTCAGTAGAAAGACTTAAACCTACACTTGATTGTGGTGTCCAAAAGTAATCCGCTGCTGAAATAAAGTCGTTATCAAAGTTCAAGTAAGAAACTTCAAAGTTAACAAATCTACCTTCACTTAATACAGCAATGTATTTAGTATTTAAGGCTAAAGAATCAGAAAAATCTTCATCATTAGCTGATACTGAAACCATCCAGTTTTTAGCAAAGAAATAACCAACCTCACCAACAACTGTGGTGTCGCTACTTCCGCCATCAACATCTGTAAAAGCAACATCTAAACCAACAAAAAGATCGTTGTTGTAATAATCGCCACCTAATACTAATTGGTATGCATCGCTATCAAAGTTCGTGTAGCTTAAGCTAGCGCTGGTATTTCTACCCATAAATGCCGCTTCTGACCAAGCTGTATTATTTGTTGTAACGTTGTTAAGGTAATATGTGCCTTCAAGTTTAACTGTGTCAAAACTATCAACACTGAAGTAATCTACATCGATTTGAGTGTTGTAGTTATTCGCGAGAGTCGCTGAAGAAAGTAAAGATAAACCTAAGATTGCTGCATATGTTTTCATTATATAAATCCTTTATATATTATTTTATGTTTATTCCCGAGATGAAGAGTCGGGATTGAATGGATAATTATTACAATCTACTAGTAAAACATGCCTTACTAGTAGTGTCGGAAATCCATTTCGCGCGCACTATACTGGGTCACATAAAAGAAGACAAGTTATTTTAGTTCTTCATGTAAGCAGTATTCACTCAAAAAAAAACACTCTCTTACAAGTCGGTTATAACGATAAATAGCATTTTATCAATGGTTAAGTGTATTAAATAACAATATAATAACAATAAATAATGATATTGTTATTATCTAAATTTTAAATAATAATCACCCTTATATGTTCTGTTTAAATATTAGGACGATTATCGTTATTTGTTAAACAATAGGATGTTGAACAGGCTCATAATATGGACAAAAAGAAACTCACTGAAACAGACATCATCACTAAATTCATCATGCCAAGCATCAAAAATGCTGGCTGGGATGATATGACTCAAATTCGTCAAGAAGTTAAATTACGTGATGGTAAAGTCATTGTGCGCGGCCAAGTTGGTATGCGTAAAACCGTCAAGTCTGCAGATATAGTTTTGTATCATAAGCCAAGTATACCATTGGCAGTTATTGAAGCCAAAGCCAATAAGCATGAAGTAGGTAAGGGCATACAACAAGGCTTAGACTATGCCCGTTTATTAGAAGTGCCGTTTATCTTTGCCTCTAATAGTGCAAATACAGTAAGCGCTGAACCTTTTAAAACAGATAGCTTTCAACAAAACTGGCAACGCATCAGCGAGCACTTTGACCTGTTATTCACTACCGAAGACAGCATAGAGCAACTAAAACAAACCATCCTACAACTCGCAGTGATGGGAAAACTCGTCCAACAAAACCCAAACGACGAACCCGCCAGCGTATTGCTTGAAAAAATCGCCGAAGAAAAAGCCCAACTGATTGTTGATAAGAAAATCAAAAAACAAAAGCCACTACCAGCAATCACAGACGAAGAAAAACCGTTTGAACTATCAAGTGGGTGGGAGTGGTCAAGGATCTCTGAGATACTTCAAGGAGATACTCAAAATGGTTTATCTAAAAAAGCCAATGAAAACAAACATGGAATACCACTTTTACGGATTAGCGCTGCTACAACAGGGAGTAATTTTGTTATCAATCATGATGCTTATAAACTCACAACAGATATAACAGAAGCTCAAATAAATACTTACTCACTAAAACAAAATGATCTACTTGCTGTACGATTCAACGGGAATAAAGAATTTGTTGGACGTGTTGCTGCTTATCTTTGCGAAGATAAACAGCTAACGGTATATCCAGATAAACTGATACGGATGAGATTTTTTAATCAGTGGTCCAATTCACTTTTGTTAAGATATTTTATTAATTCACAAAAAATTAGAGATATAGTTGAAAATTACTGCTCTACAACTGTTGGTAACTGGGGGATAAGCGCTAAAAACCTTAAAACGGTACCTATTCCTATACCACCACTAGCCGAACAACACCGCATCGTCGCTAAAGTCGATAAACTGTTGGAAATTTGCAACCAACTGAAAGCCCGCTTAACAGACGCCCAAGCCACCCAACTTCACCTAGCCGATGCTGTGGTTGAAAACGCACTGCAATAATACGAGTTTAATTAAAACGGACGAACAATAGGTCGCAACAATGGCAATAATCACTAAAGACATTATTACGGTAAAGCAGTTACTTGAGTTACCGTTAATGATACCTCCTTATCAGCGGCCGTATAAATGGCAAGCGCATAATGTGAATCAACTAATTGAAGATGTGATGCTACACCGTAATAAAAGCCGTTATCGCTTAGGGACGGTTGTCTTACATCAAGAAAAGTTGCATGAAGAGTCATCGGTTGTAGGAGAGGCGGATAAACTATCTATTGTTGACGGGCAACAGCGCTTGTTAACCTTAGCGCTGTTATATTCGCTATTAGATAAAAACAGCATGATAACACCTGCAATATTTAGCCATGCGTTTCAATCAAACATCACCATTACTAATTTAAAACACAATGCCGCGGTGATTAATAGCCGATTGAATCAGTTGAGTGAGTCAGTAAGAGAAGAGCTGGTTGATTTTATACTGCACAAGTGTGAAGTGATTTCGATACGTCTTGATGATTTAAGTGAAGCCTTTCAGTTTTTTGATTCACAAAATGCCCGTGGTAAAGAGCTAGCCCCTTATGATTTGCTTAAAGCGTTTCATTTACGTGAAATGGAAAATAATACTCAAGCCGAACGCATTGAGTGTGTCGCTAATTGGGAGAAAGAAGTTAGCCCCGATAAAAACGTGGCTGTGAATTTGGAAACCATTATGAGCGACTATTTGTTTAGGGTGCGTCGCTGGTGTAAAGGCTTGTCGGGAGCGTATTTTAGCCGTCATACTATTGCTGAATTTAAAGGTGTTAATTTAACCTCTACTCCTTATCCTTTTACTATGCCCTTTAGAGCGATTGATTATATGGTAGGGCAGTATAATGAAGACAAAGTAAGGGCATGGGATATGAAAAATATGCATTATCCCTTTCAAATTGACCAAACTATGATTAATGGTAAGCGCTTTTTTGAGTATATTCATTACTACATAAACGTCTACCAAACACTGTTTTTACAAGGCACTGAAGCTCTTCATCATCTTATTACTACGATTGAGGGTTACGAAGGAAAAAGTCGGGTAGGTGATCATTATGTTAAAAATTTATTCTATTGCTCTGTTTTACATTATTACGACAAATTCGGTGATGTTGAGTTAGAAAACGCGGCAAAGTTGTGTTTTGTGTGGAGTTATCAAATTCGTTTAAAACAACACCGTGTACCAATTGAGTCGATTGATAATCATGCCATGAGTCATGGCAGTATTTTTTCAGTGATTAGTAATGCGCTACATCCACATGAAGTATTAACTATGGTGGTTAAACCCATGAAAACCTCTGATATTAAAGGCACCAAAATAGACGGTTTGGCGAGTAAGTTTAAGTTATTGGGGTACCTTAGTAATGATTAATGCAGTGAACGAGACTCATCAAGTTAACTCTTCTTCGAAACCCTCTGCGAAAGTATCAGATAATAAGGAAGTGACCGAACTTTCAATCACTAATTTATTTAGTGAAGGTGAATATGTTATTCCTATTTATCAACGTAACTATGCGTGGGGTGAGCCCGAAGTTGAGCAGTTATTACAAGATATTTTAGATGTTGCAGACCAAGCTGGCGTGCAAGCTAAATCATATTACATTGGTAGTTTGGTTGCCTATAAACGTAAAAATGGTAACTATGAAACCATAGATGGGCAACAGCGCCATACCACGCTAAGTATTATTATTTCAGCGTTGCGCAATGAGTTTGGTTTAGCGGTTAATAATATAACACGCTCTAACTTAGGCTTTGATAGCCGCCCTAAATCAGATGAAACCCTACGTTCAATGTTTCATGGCAGTGACTTAGACATTGAAGAGAAATCAATGCGTGTGGCTTACCAAGTTGTTAAGCGTTTTTTTAGTAACGAAAAAGCGAAAGTGACGTTATTTGCGGAGTATTTATTAACGCACGTTAAAATATTACGCGTGATTGTTCCCCACGATACCGATCTGAATCATTACTTTGAAATTATGAACAATCGCGGTGAACAGCTTGAAAAACATGAGGTATTAAAAGCGCGCTTGATGGATGCGTTAGATCATGAAACAGAGCGAGAGGCGTTTGCTAAAACATGGGATGCTTGTGCTGATTTGCACCGTTATGTGCAACTGTCGTTTGATACCAAATCGCGTAATACGTTATTTTCTAATCAATGGAATAAAAGCCCCGAGGGTTTTGAAAGCCTGAATAATGTATTTGGGCAAACGCAAAGCCAAGATAACGCGGTTACTTTTGAGCAAATAATCAATGCACCACAATATCGTAATACAACTGATACCGTGGTAAATGAAGGTGATGGAACATTTAATTCGGTTATTAATTTTTCTAACTTTTTACTTCATGTATTACGTATTACTACGCAAAAAGATGTGCCGCTAGATGATAAGCGATTATTAGACACTTTCGCCTTATATAATCCTGCGCCTAAAGACTTTGTTGTGGCGCTGTTAAAAACTCGGTTATTGTTTGATAGATATATATTAAAGCGTGAAAATGACGAAGATTGGAGTTTAAAAACACTTAAAAAATACACCAATGAGCAAGTGACTTTTAGCTATGTGAATAGTTTTGATAATGATGCGCACAATAAACAACTGATTATGTTGTTATCTATGTTCCATGTGTCGTTTCCAACCTTGGTATATAAGCATTGGTTGAATGCTTCATTGCATTATTTATATCAAAATACCGATGACCATTTACGTGTAGATAGTGCCGATTATCTCAACTTTTTAGAAGAGCTGAGTGATAGCTTCTTCTTCGGTCGTTTTGGTCAAGTTGCGGAAGATGCTGAGCCACTTGATTACTTTGATTTAACCTATAAAAAACCTACGCTTCCTATTGTTTTAGATAAGTCATATTTACAGCAAGGTACGGGAGTACAAAACTTTATATTCAATCGTCTTGATTACCTGCTTTGGAAAAATTTAATATCAAAGGCATTTACTAAGCAAGAAGGCGGGGCAGATATTGATTACATTACTAAGCGCTTAAAAGGTTTTAGTTTTACATTCCGCACATCGGTTGAACATTACTTTCCACAAAACCCTTTAGGTAGTGAGCCTATGGTTACATCTGGCGTTTTACCTAACGGTGTAGATTCGTTCGGTAACTTATGTTTAATTAGCCGTTCAGATAATTCTAAACTTAGTAACTACCTCCCTACCGCCAAGAAAGAGCATTACGAAAAAGCGACCACAATCGAAAGCCTTAAACAGGTATTTATGATGAGTTACCCTGATTGGACGACTTCAACACAAGGCATTAAAAATATAAAGTCACATGAAGATATGATGATTAAAATTTTACAAGGCTAACAAGTAACAGTATTTATTTTGTATAAGTAAAATAAATAGTTAAAGGATTATTAAGAAATGACACATACAAAGGTTACCTGTTCAGGTTGCGATAAAGTTTACAATATACCGAATGCTAAAATACCTGCTAAAGGTGGTAAAAGTAAATGTACTCGCTGTAAAGGTGTTGTAGTTATTCCTCCACCGGCGGCGGTTACACCAAAGGCTGCTAAACTAAAAAAAGTGGCTATAACACCTAGTCAACTTGATAAAGGTATTAAAGTTACCGAAAATAAAATAGTTACTGTAAGTAATATAACTGAGCCGAAAACTGCCCCCCTTAAGGTGACAGAGCCGATCACAAAAGCACCAAGTACTAACAGACAAATTGCAGAAGAAAAACTTAAAACATCGAAAGCGGTAGTTTCTAAAAAAAGTGATAAAGCTAAGCAAATTGCAATTACTGAGTTGAATAAATTAGATAAGCCGCAAAGAAGTGCACTGTTAATAGTTGTTAGCATTATTTTGTTTTTTATTAGCGCTAAAATATTTAAAGATGTAACCGGCCTAGGCTGGATATTCGGGCGATTAATTAGCATATTTATTTTGGCTTTTTTTATTTTTATGGGAATAGGGATAGTGAAAAGGATCAAAAATAAGATTGTGATATTTGATGATACGAAAGATGTTTTATCATCATTCTTAGTACCTATTTCTTTAATTGCGGTATATGTAGGGTTTTTAATTGTTGTTTCGATGGTGATAGGTAGTGAACTTTTTGATACGGCTATTGTAAATGGGGTATGGTACCTGTCATGTATTGTTGTTCCTGCATATTTTTTATATTTAACTATAGCCACTGCTATATTTCATAATAGTAAGGTAGGGCGAGTCGAATTAACCTCTGCAATTTGTGCGAAGATAGGGTTAGGTGTACTTTACCCTTTAGTAATAATTCATGAATTATTAACCATAGGTAAAAAGACAAAACAAAATCCTGATGGAACAATAACAATCGTAGAAAAAAGCCCTATGTTTTTAATTATATTTTCGCTGATAGGCGGAGGTCTCATAACTAAGTTGATTAATGGTCAAGCTGTTTATGAGTTAAATGCACAAGGTTCAAAAACAATTGAAAATAACGGTGACCAATAAATATAATGTTTACATTAAAGTGTATTGTTAGCCAATTCTGAATTGCTATTGAGTATGGTATTAGCCAGACACAAAAAAGCCACTTCAACAGTTATTTAAACTATTATTAAGTGGCTGATTTTATTTTCTTAATTTGGTCGGAGTAGCAAGATTCGAACTATTGAGTATGAAATATAAAAAACAAGGAGTATGCTTTGGTGTAGGTGGTAGTGTTACTTCCGGTGTTACATAAAGTTAAAGTCATAACAGGTTACACGATCAAAGCATAACCTAGTATTAAAAAAGTTTTCAATGGTACTACTTTAGCTGAGTTAGATTCATCTATCTACAGGTTTAGCTAGGTGAACAAGATGGGCATCAGATATACAGGAATTAATTTAGCTCAGTTAGTTAGTGTAGGATTAACTAGTTCTAACAATGCCTTACTTTTTTCTTTATACTTTTCTTTAGCTATAGCCTTTTCCTGTTTTGATAAGGGTCTATTAGAATTCTCGCTACTTTCATCCCTTGCGATAAAGTCACACAAGGTATGCAAATGGCCTAGGGCTTTTTTTTCCAGCTCCTTTAATAGTTTTTGTGTTTGCTCTAGTTCAGATTTAACCTTTTCGTGCTCAGCCCTGCTTACAAAGGAATTAGGTAGAGCGTATTCTATATTAACTTTGGGGACCACTGTTGCTTTTGTTTGATCTGCTTTGAGCTCTTTAGCAGCTTTTTTCTCTACTAAGAGTTTAGCATTAGCCTCTTTCTCATAGTTATATCCTCGTTCAATCAGTAACTCAATAGTTTCGCTGATCCCTAAGTTCTTTTGATCGGCTAATTTTGTCAGATGATTTGATGAGCTATTGTAGATTGTATAGATGTGTTTAGATTTTCCACTTTTAATAACTTTCTTAATATGTTTTTTTTGTCTAAACGTACCTTTCATTATATTTATGAAATCCTTCGCTTGAAAGAACCCTAATTCCTCATTTGGGCTATTCAAGTACCCTAAACGTTCAAGGGTATTGACCAAGGTTCCCTTCAGGTTATCATGCCGAGAACATTCATGTGTTTCAATAATTCGAATTCCTTTATCAACTAAATAGGTTAAAACTTCCCCACATTGTTCCTCGGAAAACTTTTCTAACCAATCGCTTCTACTGAACACTTTTACCACAATAAGACTCCTTATATTTTATATTACATTACACTATTAATTTAATTGTTACTAGCGATATTAGAAGTGACATTAGGGTGACATTAGCGTGATATTAGGAGTGACATTAGCGTGACATTAGCGTGATATTAGGAGTGACATTAGTGTGACATTAGATGTGATGTTGCAGTGTTATTATAATAAATATTATCGATGATATTTTAATAATGTCATTATAATATTTACATTTATACCAGGGGGTATTTATGTTATAAATATACATCTTACCCTAAGAACCTACCTCAATATGTATCTAAAATACTTAAGGAACTCTAAAGATAATTTTCATACAAATACTAAGTATCTACTTTTGAAAATTATACAGAATTTTGGAAAAAATATTATCATAGATAAGAAGACTGCTGAGTTATCAAAACTGTTTGGTATGTCACCTCGTACAGTTTCGAATGGACTACATGATTTAGTCCATTATAAGTACCTAAATAAAGTCGTAAGACCAAATGGTGCTGGGCGACCAATTAATAGATATAACGATACACCTAAGCTAATAAAATATTTATCAGAGCTCAGTAATGAATCAACAGATACCCATAAAAAAATTATTGATGGATTATTAAAGGATAAAGACGCTCATCCATTGAAAATACCTCAAAGGTTATTACTAGCGGTCATGCTTAGTTGGTCGGATAAAGGTGGTGTCGTACGTGATCTCGGAATATCTGATTTATCTTCATTGACAGGTTTGAGTAAAGACAGTGTAAAATCCCAGCTAAAAACCTTAGTTTCTAGCAAATATATAATATCCTATATTCCAGGGGTCACTGGAAAGTTTTTAATAGGAACAGCAAAGTCTGTTTATCAAATGAGCTTACATCATGATAGTTATGCCATTGATGAAAATCCAAGCAAAGTAATTATTGTTCCTTCTCATGAGAATATTAACAGCATAACAGCCTCTTCTATTTATCAGTTAGCTGGAACCTTTATCAAAAAAAACTCTCCTGAGATGGGTAAATTACAATATAAAATACTTGAAGATTTAACCAAAGGTAATAACCTGTTTAATAAATTTGAATTATTTTTTGAATTTTTCAATATAATTGAAATGCGAGAGGTTATTGAATACTTTCAGCAAAGCTTAGATCAATATGTTTCTTCATTATTGACTTATCATTGGGAAGAGTTATTAAGTATCGCCCCTAAATACTTCGATACATTGAAGGAGCAGATAGAGAAAGAAACTTTACCCATGAAGCTAATTAAAGGTAATGAAAAAGACTTTCCATCTACAGAACAAAGAGAATTATTATTTAAATTCGTATATGACATTGTTGTATATATTGCTAAAGATATTGTTAATATGCTGAACTATGATAGCGATCTCCATGATACTTCTGCAGCTTACAACATTCTCCCTAATATTGATAAGTTTGGTAAACGTAACGATCTCTTAATCTATGTTGCAAAAACTAATAGCCTTTAGCCATATTGAATTAGCAGAATATGTTTTGCTGAATACATGATAGCTATTCCAGGGGAGTTACTTAAGAGCGCATAGCTATACTATCAAACAGTTAGTGCTATGATCGCGGTCAGTTGTAGTATTACATACTTAATACTGTTCTTATTTACTACTTCAATAACCATACTACTAACACTAATAAACCAATGTAGTGTTATATCAACTAAATAATACTTTGTACTGAGAGTTGCAATAAGCAACGGATCAGTAGTTATTAATTACATGCCAGTTTCACTTATATGAACTTAACAATCATAGAGTGATAACAATGAAGACACGTCTAACAACTAATAGAAACTTAACGCTTTACACAAACCATACTTACAAAGGAATGCCAGTACTAGGTATTCATGGTGGTATGGTAGAAGAATATCTAGCTAAGCTACATCAGACTATCGAGCTTGCATTACAACAACATTCAAAAGTATTTGCTATACGTATTAATTTGAATTTCCCAGTAGGTACTCCACCGGAAGTTGTTGAGGGTGCTATCAAGCGGTTTAACGAAGCCTTAAAGTACCAATTAACAGCTATTAGTAAAATACCAAACTCATCTGGCAGGTTACCTCATAAACTAAGTTATCGTGTTGTATGGGCTCGTGAGAGGGTAGAGAGTGATTTACCACATTACCACCTATTAATAATAACAAACGGAAATGCTATTCAGTCGGTAGGTCAATATGAAATGGGTTCAGGGAGTATATACGACTGTATTATATGGTCGTGGAATTCCGCTATTTATTTACCTAATGAAACGTCATACGTTAACTTTTCTAGAAGCGGTGAGTTTATAATTAAACGTGGACAGTCTTACGACGATTTATTTGAAGCTGGTAGTTACCTATGTAAAGTTTATTCAAAAGAGTTCTCTGCATATGGCAATAGCTTTGGTTGTAGTCGTAATTAAACGTTAATGGTCTAGCTGTCAGTCTGAATGGCCGCTGGGCTAACTATCTTTAAGCTAAATTAGCAGGCATTGGCTTCGATCGTGTTAATAAAAACAGAGTTGGTTAACTTTATGAAATTAAATATAAAGGAGTTAACATGTATAAACAATTATTAGAAAGAAACTTGAACGTATACTTTGGTGATCAGTATATGGGTATCCCACTTCAATTAGGTGAGGAATATCACATAGAAGAGTACTTAGTGGGCACGTACAACACGATATTTGAGGCTTTAAACGAATACCCTAATACTTGCGTGGTTCGGGTTGATTTAAGGCTACCTATGCATTACAGGTCGTCTAACGATTATGTAATACGGCGATTCTTTGAATTTTTACAAGAGCTGCTTAACACTGATTTACAAGAACGAAAGGAGGCAGGCCAACAGGTCGCATCTTGTAATATCAGATATGTGGCAGCACGGGACAGAAACAAATTTAATACTGAACAGTACCATGTTTTACTCATGTTTAACCTCGATGTTTATAATTGTATTGGAGCGTATAGAGAAAACGTTGGGGGTAATATGGCCGAAAGAATTCGAATGGCCTGGGCTGAAGCGTTATCTAATGAGGTGGAATACATAGCCAGAGCTAATTTAGTAAACGTACCTAAAAACCCCGTTTTGTACATTAATTATGTAAAGGGTAATTCATTTACATTTGAGTATGAACTTAAAGAAATATTCAAAAGGTTTAGCTATTTTACAACGATTAAAGATAAAAGCTTTAACCAAGGCTACACCCCATTTCTTTGTAGCGCTAAATGACGCTGCAGTTAAAGATTCTCCTGAATCGATAGTCCATCAATTAAGCATGATATAGCCCTCGGTTTACACCGAGGGCTTTGTATCACGACATCGACCAACATTAAGGTTTAAGAAGCTTAACTTAGTGAAATCAATGCCTGTGTAAGCAGGTACATCTCGATGATATATTCCTAGTACAATAGCTCTGAAGTGGCTTTAAGGGCGTTTTGAAAGATAATATATACCAGACTTCTTGTTGAGTAGATTGGATATTTACTATCGTAAGTATTAGGTGGTTCATACCCAAGTACTGTAAATTAGTTAGAGTGACCTGATATCTACTTGATATTTATTATTGTAGGTATAATATTGCATTATCGAAAATAACTATAGCAGATTCATGAGATTAGCTTTCACCTTACTTATCCTAATAGCAACGTTTGTAACGGCTTTTGTTAAAGCTGAGACATTAAAAGTAGCATCATGGAACATTGCTTGGCTTGGCTTGGCTTACACAAGTTCAACAAACGTTCTCCTAGCGATTACCAAGAGCTTGCCAGGTATGCGAAACAATTAGACGCTGATGTTGTGGCATTACAATAAGTTGAAAACGGAGAATGGGCTCGTAAAGTATTAGGTGACGAGTATGGTTATTATTTCACTACTACTAATTGGGTTCAGCGTATTGGTGTGACTGTTAATGAAAGGTGATGAATGAGAAAGGAATCCAAGGTTAATAAAAAATTATGTAAACACAAGCACATTCTAGGAGGTGGCTGTAAAAGGTTATCCATCTCAACAGGAGGCGAGTTTTGTATTTTTCATACGCCTCAAGACAATGCTTCTAGAGTAAGTGATGATGCTTTCTTTCGTGGGCTATACCGTCTAATCAAAAAAGGTGATACTGACTGGCGTGGCTTCGTTTATCCGTCAGTTATCAAGTTTGAAAAGCTGATCATCCCTATTAGTCTTAATACATCGTATGGAGAGTTTGGTGAAGTAACTTTGAAGCAATGTGAATTTGAACATCTAGTTAATATATCAAATTCTGAGTTTAGCGGTGATGTCACCTGTTCTGGCTCTAAATTCAAGGAGTCGTTGAACTTTCAAAGCTCTACTTTTTCTAAAGCTTGCCACTTGACATCTTTACATGTTGAGATTGGGCTTCAGGCTAACACTTGCCATTTTAAAGGAGATTTTTTGTTGTCAGGTGCTTTGAAGGGGAATTGTAATTTAAGCCATGGAGTATTCGAAAAGCAAGCACGATTTACTCAGTATAAAAATATATCCATTAGTGTACTTACTTCTAGCATGGGAATGTCATCTTCTATAATTGAAGTTGTTACTTTAAGTGATGGTAATGAATCGGTTTTACAATTGTTTTGGTTGAACCTAATGAAACGATACAGAACATATAAAGCCCTAGCTATTAAGAAGATGATACAAGCAAGTGTAAAAATTAAAAAGCTTTATGTCGATACTAAATCTAAATCATCTAACAAGTACAAGTCATTCCGTTCAATGTTTCCTCACAAGCGAGAAGGTGTTGAAAAGCACGCTTTGTTTCTAGGTGAAGCACATCTGCAAAATATTACTTTTAACGAACCAAGTCGTGTTCTTTTCAAAGGGGTGGACTTGACCAAGGCGTTATTTGGTGGAACAGACTTAAGGGATGTTACCTTTATTGGTAATGTTTGGTTTAATCGAATATTAAAACGGAATGGACTCAAAGAAGAAATTAGATACAGAAATACTAAGAATTACTATGACAAACGGGAGCAACTACCTGCTTTAGAAAACACTTATAGAAACATTCGGTTTGCAATGGAAGCTTCCAAAGATTTTGCTAGTGCTAATGACTTCTTTATTGGTGAGATGGAGGCGAAACGAAGACAGTTACCGTTTTATAAGCGACACCTGTTCAGTGTGGATGCAGTATATAATATGGTAAGTAAATATGGCACAAGTCCCATGCGTTGCATCCTGTGTTTTATCGTCCTTGCAATGATTCATAGTACTCTAATCTCTTCTCAAATTAACATTTCGACGGTTGACAGTTGGGCAGCATTAAAGCAGGTGTCTATTGCTTTTGTTGGAGAGGTTAGCTTGGATGAGTTCGTTGCTTTTCTTGGTGCATCGCATGATGTTCTGCTGGGATATCTGAACATCGATTCTTTAGTGTATTCATTACAAACGATGACATTGCAGAGAGATAAGCTTGATATAATTCCTCAAAGTGCAGATAAGACAGTTGTCAGCTTTATCAATATTGTTTACTCAATTATAGGTCCTGTTCTTGCCGGTATGTTTGCGTTGACGGTTAGAACTCGAATTAAAAGAAATTAGTTTGACATAGTGGTATTTTTTGTGGCCCATTTGATGTTATTTCATAGCAAACATTATTTGATAGATATATTAGCAATAGGTTATACATTTATGTGACAGCCTTCAACATATTGGATTAATGAAAAGGTGTCTTGTTATTATGATATTACTCATTAATGTTTACTCTTTGTAGTTGTAGTTGTAGTTGTCGTAGTTCAGTCATTCCATTCCCTCACTACTCCGTTTATTAGCTTTGCCCCCCAAACCCCCCATTTAGTAGGATTCATATAATAGGTAAAACAATACAAAAAAAAGATATTAATAAGAAAAGAGGGCCATCAAAGCCCTCTGTTATAATTAGATCACCAGTTCATCAAAATCTGAATCTAAATCAGCTTGTGTGAAGCTTAGTAACCAAGTTCAACCTTTGGAAGCCTGGATAGACGCACGAGCGACTGAAGGCATCCCATTTATTGTGCTAGGTGACTTTAATCGTAGATTCAACCGTGACATTGAACTTGGCTATTCAGAATACGCTGGTTTGTGGCAAGCGATTGATGACGAAGGGGCAGAAGATATGTGGGCTCCAACTACTACGGCTGAGTCCAAATATTGGGGGGGTATTACAAAGACTTTATTTACCACATTGTATTTGATCCTAGAGCCAAACAGCATTATGTTAATGATTCATTTCGCCAGCTTGTCTTTGACCAGAAGTATAGCCGCGAGGTAAGTAACTCACTAGATGATCATTGTCCAATTTCAGTCCAGATAAGGCTTTAAATATTATGTTCACTTAATAGTCAAATCTCCTAAGCTTTGATAAGTTGATAGCTTGAAGAAAGACAAATAGGCTATAGTATTCAAATAGAAAAAAAAATGAGCGTGATTGATATAGAATCATTGATTGTCAATTGCATGACATTACTTTTATAGGGATTTAACGAGGTAAGAATGGCGTTTAAAAAGAGAGGCACAAAGCAAACAGCAACAGTCAGTCCTGATCAATTATTCAGGGAACTTCCAAGGAGAAAATTCCCAGATGTCCTCCCGCATCAGCAATCGATCATGCAGCGATACGCAGAAGAGGCAGAAACTAAACCAGACGTAGCTCTGCAATTACCAACAGGGAGTGGTAAGACTTTGGTTGGTCTCCTAATTGCTGAGTGGCGCAGAAGAAAGTTTAACGAAAAAATCGTTTACCTTTGCCCAACAATACAACTGGTAAATCAAGCTGTGGAACAGGCAGAAACAAAATATGGATTAACTGTTTTAGGCTTTACAGGTAGTAAAGGAAAATATGACCCTAGTGACATAGCTAGATACAAACAAGGCATGGCTGTCGCAGTAACCACTTATAGTAGTGTTTTTAATACGCACCCTTTTTTCGATGACCCTGATATTATCATCGTTGATGATGCTCATGCAGCTGAGAATTATGTTTCCAAGCTTTGGTCACTAGAAGTCGACCTGTTTAATGATAATCACCAAGCTTTACATGGGGCTTTATGTTCATTGGTTAAACCATATTTAGATGGTACTAGTTACTCAAGGTTAACTGGAAAATGGGATAGCCCTTCAGACAAGGGATGGGTTGATAAATTACCAACACCAATATTTGATATGATCAAAGATGATCTTGTAGAGGTGTTGGATGAATACACAGACGATAATAATTTAAAGTTTAGTTGGTCAATGCTACGCTCCCATCTTCAAGCTTGTCATTTATACCTATCTTCAAAAAGTTTCTTATTGAGGCCTTTACTTCCACCAACGTGGGCTCACTCTGCATTCACTAATGCGAAACAACGGATTTATATGTCTGCTACATTAGGTGAAGGAGGGGACTTAGAACGATTAGTTGGTCGAAAGAATATCTACAGACTACCAACACCAGATGGATGGGATACACAAGGAGTTGGAAGACGATTTTTCATGTTTCCTTCTCTGACACTTTCAGATGATGAATGTTCTAAACTGAATCTTGAGCTATTTAAAAAATCAAAACGTAGTTTAGTATTAGTACCGAGTGATTCTCAAAGTAACCAAATTCAAGATAATGTGTTGGAACATACTGATTTAGAAGTATTCAATGCAAGGGATATCGAAAACTCTAAGTCTAGATTTGTAACTAATGATAATGCTATTGCTGTAGTAGCAAACAGATATGATGGTATAGACTTTCCAGGAGATGAATGTCGCCTATTAGTAATTGAAGGGCTTCCCAAAACAGTAAATATCCAAGAGCAGTTTCTAATGTCAAGAATTGGTGCAAGGATTCTATTTAATGAAAGAATACAAACAAGAGTTATTCAAGCCATTGGCCGTTGCACGAGGTCTCTTGAAGATTTCTCCGCTGTAGTGGTTAACGGAAATGAGCTCGTTGATTTTCTGGCAGACCCGGCAAGACGAAATTATCTCCATCCAGAGTTACAGGCGGAATTAGAGTTTGGTGTAGATCAGTCTATAGATAGTACTTTTGCTGATTTTGTAGAAAACTATCAGATCTTTGTAGATAACGGAGAAACCTGGGAAGACATCAACAGTGAAATTGTAGATAGTAGGGCACTCAAAACTAAGAAAAAGTTCCCTGGAATCGATAACTTAGCAAATTGTGTTTCATCCGAGATCGATTATGTTACAGCTCTTTGGTCATGTGATTACGAAGAGGCTCTTAGTCAATCAGAACGAATTCTTGGGAGTCTTTCAACGGATGGATTAAGAGGGTATCGTGCATTGTGGGAATATCTCGCAGGCTCTGCTGCATATATGGCGGATAAAAATGGCTACAGTAACTATAAACTTAAAACTAAAGAGCATTTCACAAGAGCGAAAAAAGCCGCTAAGGACATTCCTTGGCTTGTAGGACTTCAACGATTTGCTAACTCTTCAGAAACAGATAACGTGAAAGAAACTCAAGATGTTCTTCTGATGAAGCAGGTTGAAGGAATTGAGAATTTCCTTTCTACGATTGGGTGTATGCATGATAGAAAGTTGTCTCAGAGAGAACGAAAGATAAGAGATGGACTTAACTCGAAAAATCAATTTGAAGAAGCGCATAGGTTACTAGGTGAACACTTAGGTTTTGAGGCAAGAAAAGTAGAAGACGACGCTTCACCTGATCCATGGTGGCAATTAGCTGATCTTTGTTTTGTATTTGAAGATCATGCGAATGCTGAATCTGATACTCTTAGTGCAACAAAGGCCAGACAAGCAGCTACTCATCCAAATTGGATGGTTGAAAATGTAGACTCTTGTGGCTCTAATTCGGTTGAAATTATACCTGTCCTAATATCACCAGTTACTAAAGTAACAAAAGGAGGAGCACCTCATCTTCATAACGTAATGTTTTGGGAGTTAAATGAATTCAAATCATGGGCTCTTCTTGTCCTTGATGCAATTAGAGAGTTAAGAGTTACTTTTCAGGAACCCGGTGATCTAGCTTGGCGTTCTGAAGCAGCAGACAAACTTATGACAGCACGAATTGATGTTAATAACATAAAAGAAATGCTTTGCCGTCAATGTAGTAAAGACATCCTAAAAGTAGTTGTTTAACATTTTGTGTCTAGCAAAGTTTGGGAAATCCAGACTTTGTGATGGAAAATAAGATATTGGAAGAGCAACACCCACTGCCTGACAAAGCAAGGAAGCATAGTTATTAAAAATATATTGATGCTGGCGTTTGTTATATTCGCAGGCTGGAAGATTTACACTGACAGTCAGGTTAAAGTCACTAAGCCTGAACCACAAGTTAAAGTCTGGCCGTGAGTGTTGCCAAAAAGTAAACTGGGACTTTCGTAATGCTCATAATGACTTAGTTAATCTTACGCCAGCTATTGGTGAGGTAGCTGATAGAAGTAACTTACCTTATTCGGAAATCATTGATGAAGAACGAGTATACGGTCAATGTGATTTGAATATGATGCTGTCAATAAAGTCGTCAAACCATCATCACAGGTTAGAGGTGATATTGCTCGTATTCAACTGTACCTAGAAACAACATATGGTCAAGTACTTGGGGTTTTGAGTTTAGTGAGGAAAAGCGTGAGATGCTTGAATAGTGGAATGAAGCAGATCATGTAAGTGATTGGGAAATAGAACGTAACAGGCGTATTTGTGAAGTGCAAGGCTCTGGTAATACTCTTGTATCTACATGTGAGTAAACAAATAACAATAAGGAATACTGATGGTAGATTTACCTTTTTTTCTAGATTTTTCAGAACCTATAGCATGGCTTATAATCCTATGGGGAGCTATTTTTGCCCCAGCATTATATGTTGCCTTGTGGAGATCACCCGACAATGAAAACAAACACAAAAATAAAATGCTAAGGAAAGCAGGTTTTGAGATAAGCTTCGTACTGGTTCCTTTTATCTTATACGCTGTTATTTATGTGTTTTGGAACAGTTTGAATGCATTGCTAATCAGTCCAGAGTTACCTATGGCAGGTTTAATACTTTGCTTTATGTCACTAAGGTGGGTGTTGATAGCCTCAAAGAGATCCAAAGGGCAACTAGACCAAGGTAAAGTTCGAGTACTAAAGATAGTTATTTCGATCATAATAGCTATTCTCTTGATTCTGATAGTCCAGTTGGTTAGTTTCCAGCTTGGCTCAACTGAAACTATTTCACCTTGGTATGGTGTGGTTAACACTTCTCTCTTCAATATATCATTTTATCTGGCATATGGGATTATTGGTGCAATGATGATGTATACAGAGTTGCCAAATGCAATAATCTTTGGCGATCAAAAAGATTAGAGGCTATCTTGCTGCTCCCAGCATTACAGACTAGAAAGCCATTATTAATATAATATGTGTTTTAGCTATCGACGTGAGTAGAGAGCTGAATACGGTTACTTGTGAGCAAACCTATGTGTGATCAAATAATAATCCTGTCGAACTACCTATTATATGTACTCTAATGGGCTATCTTGATTGAATTAAGATTTGTAAAGTCCATTTTGCTGTACTGAACAGCTAGGTACGTAGTACCTAAGCTTTATTTCTCTTGATCTTGAATCTCTTTAACTTCATTCAATCTGAAAAAAAGCTCAGGGTTTACCTACTGAGCTGATAATTCTTATATGCAACATAGTTGGTTCTAGGTGAACAAGTTAACAAAAAGAAAGAGGGCTTTGATAGCCCTCTGTTATGATTAGATCTCTAGATCAACAAAGTCCTTATCAACATCATCTTGGGTAATTCCAATATAACGAAGGGTAACACCAACAGAGCTATGGCGTAGCATGTTCATAACTCTAGCAATATCTTTGGTATTATTATAAAGCATGAATCCTCTAGTCTTGCGTAAACTATGCGAATCGAGCTTTACCTTTACTTCTTCACCTATTTCAGAGAATGCATTAGCAACTGCTCGCCGTGTTAAAGGACGAGCGACTGAGTTGATAGATTGCTGATTTCGGTAAGATTGGAATAAATAAATATGATCAGGGTGGTCTAGTTGGATTTGATTAATCAATAGCTGCGCTTTAACATTTAATTTAATGTTAGCTTGCTTACCGGTCTTGCCTTCTTTTATGATAAGTCTATCACCGTCAATATCAATAAATCTGATTGCGAGGAGATCAGATATACGCAAAGCAAGGTTTAAACCTATGTTAAACACTTGGCTCATTTGCTTACTAAAACGCACTTCTAATAGGTGGCTTATAAGTTTGATTGTATCAGGGTTTTTAATTGCATCTACTGTTGCCATGATGAACTTCCTTTTTTGTCGTGAGACACCGTTATGGGCACTTCAGGCACGTTTATATAACCAACCCCTTATTCTATAAGGGATCGCAACTTCCCATATCTTCAATTTGGGTAGTTGAGCTTTCTATGCCGTATCGGTGTTTAAATTGTTAAAGTAGCCAGGGTTGAGTACCTTTGTATTGCAGTGCTGGCGTAACGCCAGCCGTATTGTTATTCGACTATCTAAAGTTGATTGTGGTTTGGTAAGCATTCGTCGTCTGGTAATCTATAAAGTTACTGATGAACAGCTTTACCAACGCCTTTCCATCGCAGTGATTATGCCAACCGCTAAATAAGCTAAAGACGCGTTTAGTCTCAAAACACACATCAATCTCTCTTTCGAGTTCAGGGTATTGACCACCAGAGTATGAAAAGTCAGTCATGTATATGAATTGCCATTGGTCGTTGTGTTTTTCCATACGTAACTCGACCGGATGGTAACCACCACGCTCAGCTGAATAGCTCGGGTCTCTAAAGTTGAAGGTTAGGGCATTTAGATCTTGCTCAGGTGTTTCTACCTTCGCCAGTTCACGATTAAGTAACTTATGTAGTTTTACAGGCACAGTGAAGCCCTGTACTTTGTCAAAGTTCAGTTGCATGATTATTACTCTCTTGTTAATTAATGATAGTTGACGCGACGGGTAGTAAATTGCTTTCTGCGAAAGACATGACTGTTTTACCAATAATCAAATGGTCTAACACTCGAACGTCAATTAGGCCCAGTGCGTTGACTAGCCGTTGGGTGATATCTTTATCAGCTTGTGATGGCTCAGATATACCTGAAGGGTGGTTGTGGGCTAGTATCACTGCTGCGGCGTTTACTTGAATTACAGCTTTCACCACTTCCCTTGGGTAAACCGCGCATGATCCTACAGTGCCGTAAAACAGCTCCTTATATTCTATCAACTCATGCTGATTATTTAGTAGCAGCACGGCAAACACCTCATGCCCATTAAGCTTGTAACTTAAATACTCTTTAGTCGCTTGGCTGTTACAGAAAACGTCTTCATGTAGATATTTATCAGCAATAATATTTGCAGCGGTTTCTAGTATCTGCATGGCTGTTTGTGACCAGTTAGTCGTAGTTTTAGTATGCATAATAAGGCTCCTTAAGTTAGCTAAATCACTTATGCCATTGATGATGTAGGTCTATAAATCCGTTGTATAGATTTTCAAAGTAGTAAAAAAATACTGACCTTCCTCATGGTTTGAATGAAACCAGAGGAATTCGAAATGGCACTAATAAGATTAAAAGAAGTTAAGCAATACACGGGCCTTGGCAGAAGTAGCATCTACAAGTTTATGGCAGAAGGTCGATTCCCTAAATCAGTATCGCTTGGTGAACGTGCAATTGCTTGGGTAGACACTGAGGTTGAAGACTGGGTACAAGAAAAGATAGAACAACGTGATGAAAACCAGCAGGGTGCAACGGTTAGTGAAGTTAAGCCACTTAAAGACGAAGATGTTATTGCTTGGATAAAAGATAAACTTAAGCAGAACAGTGTGGGTGAATCAATCGAGTGGCTGGTGAAAATTATTTCATAAACGATTAGCAAAACTAAGCGCAGTTACAATGTTATTTACTACCTAAACTTAATCAACCCGGTAATACAACTAAACCCAAGATGTAGCACTCGACTACTTTCATATCTAAGTACCGTAAATAACTTCAGAACAATCATGAGATTAGCATTTACTTTACTCTTCGCATTAACCACGCTAGTAATGGCATCATTAAAGGCTGAGACATTAAAAGTCGCTTCATGAAACATTGCCTGGCTCAGCTCGCATAAGTTCAACCAGCACAGAGTGGCGCGTAAGGTGTTACGTGACTAATTTTATTACTATTCCTCAGCAAAAATTGGTTTTGAACAACTTCCCCCCCACCAAAACTGAAAATGGTATAGGCATAATTCATTTCGTTAGCAGAGGCTTCTGTTAATAATCATTTAATTTAAGGAGTGTACCTATGAGTGCCAATAAAACCCCAATGACAACTGACGCAGCCCGCAGAATTCAAAGTCAAACAGCTAAGGCGAATGACGGAAAAATCACTAAAGGCAGCTTTGCAGCTAAAGCGTTAAGTGCAGCTGAAAAAAATAAAAATAATGGAGTAATATAAATATGTCACAACATGATATCGACAATCGCGCTGACCAACTAAACCCCGAAAATGATGCCTACTGGCAAAGTCGTGGTGAAGATGACCGACCTGATGACTGGCAAGAACAGCTAGATAACGACTAATATGTATTCTCTTCATTAATCTATAGAGCCAATAATATAAAACTACCATGTTGCTGGCTCTGTTTTCTCAAGTTCTTTCTTTAAATTTGTTTGGTAATAATTAGGAACCTTCGATAACACTTTTTTTATGATTATTTCAGCATCTGCCTGATTACAATTATCATTTTGGCTTTGTTCTATAAACTCATCAATTAATTTATCCATTGCTATTACTGTTTTACACATAAAAAAGGTAACTAAACCACGAGAGGTATTGGCATATTTATCTAAATTTTGTATAAAAACCGTTAATTTTTCTCCACTTGGTAGATTCTGACCATTTCGCCAATCTTTAAGCTGATTATATTGTTTATCCCTTAGTGATTCGCCAAACTCACTTGGCTCACTTTCATCAATTTCAATACAACTTGCTAATTTCCTATAGCCTTCATTTTCATTAGTTTCAGACAAAACAGACTTAAATTCTTTTAGCAGACCAGCGAAACAAGTTTTGATATTTTCCTGCCTTGCATAAGCATTGATTGCTTTAGTAACCATACCAAGTTCATTTTCAGCTTTTTCTTTATTGGTTTCATAATACATGCGACATCCAATTTCATAATGCGTAATAGCCTCCAAATAAAAATCAAAAATTAAAGAACAATAACTTTCAATAAATGTTAATTTTTGCTGTTCAGTTAATTGCTTTTGTTGCTCATTAAATTCAATAAGTTCAGAGAGTTTTAGAATGGTTGAAGGTGATATATTGGGGCAGTTAGCCCATAAAGATTGTTGGAATTTAGTTGCTGAAATATTATCTTTAAGCTTTATTTTTCCTACTTTAAGATCTTTTTTAAACTCCAGCATTAAATTTACTTCTGTATTGCAACGCTGCTCAATAAAATTTAGAAGTGGAGAAAACTCATCCAAGTCATCATGACCTGAATGTTTACAACCTTCTTTAAATGAGTGTATTGCAGGAAACCAATATATCGCATTAGACTTCGCTTGAGCAGCACGTATGGATTTAGCAATCACCTTTTTAGGAAGTAGATTTTCAAAAGGTACTGGAAGCAATTTAAGCCATTTAATTATTTTCATTGTTGTTCTTAAACCAACACCTTTATTGAACAAGGCATATTTACTGGTACGAGAAATTTTCAATGGTTTTTTGTATTGAGCTTCAAAAATATCTATGAATTGCTTTTGGTTGGTAATAAACCCAAACACAGAAGAAACTTCGCTTATGGGCGGCAAGTAAAAAGATGGTGATTTACAATCATTAATTTTTACTTTGTTTTCCTTATCGACACTTTCTTTTAATTCATCATAAAACTTACCTAATATGGCATCATTTTTTTTAAAAATGGTAGCGTGTTTATCTTTTGCATCATCCATGTGTTATATATTCCAAAAATTACTTTTACTAAAAGCCTACTATACATGGTTAAGCCAGTAAGTATAAAATTGCAAGCAGTTGTATTAATCTTCAAGTTTTCGCAAAATCAAAATAAATTTCTGTTTTATGTTCCAAGTTACTGTTAAGCAATACCAATCACTGGCATATTGAACGTGCAGAAGTCATAGCATTTAACATTAGCGTGACAGGCTCCTGAGCCACCAAAGCGGTCGTTCATCATCAAATTACTAATGATCACTTTGTGCGTAGAGGGGGATTAGCGTACAAAATTTATCAATACTTTTTCTAATACGCTATTATCTATCTTTTAATAAAATGTAACCTTACAAGGGAGGTTTATGGAAACTCAAGCGGATATTAATTGGAAGTCATATGCTTCTACTTTTTTAAATGACAAAAATATAAAATTGCGAGTAGGCTCTAAATTTAAGACAGCCTTTCCGTGGATAAATGGAGTTGTTACACCTGCAATGCCTACACGCATGTTGTCAAACGTGGTGGTTTTTGAAAGTTGGCAAAATCCTCACAATATGCGGATTGCAAAAGAAATAGTAAAATCAAATAAAAAAATTACGTTGAGAGAGTTAGTAAGTGAAATGTTAATCACTAGTGAGATCCCATATATTTGGTGGTTATATCCAGTGAGTACAAAAGTTAGAGCAATTCACGAAGATGCTAACGGAATTACATTTATAAAATTAAATAATAAATGGCAAATGGTTTTCTCTTCAAAAATGGTTGGTGCGCTTGTAGGTGCTCAAGGTGGTTTAAATACTGAAAGTTTCCCTCCTAATTCATACTTTATTTCATGGGAAAATGAAGAGTTAGCGCGAAACCATGCTAAGTAGTATGGCTATAAGTCACTTAAAAGGATAAAAACAGTTGGTTAGGTTCCGCTTGAGTGGCCGTTGGTGCATTTTGCTTTAACTTTTAACTGTAGGAGTAGATAGCATATGGTAGAACAAAATATAAAAACGCCTTGTGATTTGAATCAACTAGTCTTATGTCCTAGATGTCACTGTGAAATTAAGGAAAAAAACTTAAAAAAGCATATTTCTCGTGTTCATATAAATAAATCAAAAAAATCTAAAGCGATCGCTAAAGATATAGCAGAGCGAAAAGAGTTGAGAACAGATAATTCGTTTTATAGTGACAAAGATATCGCTATGTATTTAGCAGAAAATCCCGTAGTAAGCCAAACAGGTATATTTGGTGTTCCACAAGATAAGTATCGTTGGGGGAGTTTCGGCGTTAGTTCAATGGAATATGATTCATGGTCAAAAAATGATAAATAAACTATAAGTTATTAAAGCCGGACAATGAATGAGGCGTTATCAATACAAAATATAATCCTAAACGTCATTTCGAGATCAACGAATAATGTCCGCAGTGTAAAGGCTTCATGAGAGTGTTTGATAAGTAACTAAAAATAAAACAAGCTCTTTATAATTTGCTGTATGGGATTCGTAGCCAGTTATTTCTGCTTAAATATAAATAGGTATTACTTTCATTACTTAATTTTATAAATATTTATTCAGTAAAGTTGATTAAACTTATCTTCAATGCGATTCGTGGTTTTGAGTGTTAAGCTTGAGACCTTGGGCACTTAGCACGTAAACCACTAAAGTCGAGCTAGGCCTTGCACTCAATATAGATGACAGGCATATTCATGTAATAATTAACTCATAGGTATACGAATGAAAAAAATTATTAGCTTATTGGTTGCCATTTTAATCGCAACCCCTGCTATAGCAGCAAACCAAGAAATACAGTCCTTTAGCAAAGCCAAAAGACTGTTAGAGCAAAAGGTGTATAACGAACACCGAAAAACACTTTATTGTGATGCAGAGTTTACTGCCAACAAAGAAGTAATAACGCCTAATGGATTTTCCACTGATAAATATGTTAAACGCGCTAAAAAAATAGAATGGGAACATGCATTACCAGCAGAGAACTTTGGGCGTACTTTCAGTGAGTGGCGTGATGGTCATGAGCAATGTGTTAGCAGTAAAGGAAAGGCATTCAAAGGTCGTAAATGCGCAGAGAAAGTAAATATTGAATACCGATATATGCAAGCAGACATGTTTAACCTTTATCCTGCTATTGGTGCGGTTAATGCTTTAAGGAGTAACTATAATTTCACCATGCTACCTGATGTTAAAAGTGATTTTGGTAGTTGTGCAATGAAAATTGAAAACCGTAAGGCCGAGCCGCCTGAAGCAGCCAGAGGAAGAATAGCGCGTACTTATTTATATATGGAAGAGTCTTATAAGCGATACAACATGAGTAAAGCACAACGCCAGCTAATGACCGCTTGGGATAAAATGTATCCCGTAGATTCGTGGGAATGTAGCAGAGCAGAGAAAATTACTGTCCTACAGAAAAACCAGAATAATATTGTTAAAAGTCGGTGTGATGCTCTAAACCTTTAGTTGATACACGTCACATAAAGTAAGTAAATTCGGGGTTGTAATCAATCTTATCAAATAAGAACGAATCTACATCACCCCGTTTTACTTGTTCAATGTATAAATATGCTAGTTCTATTGAGCCAAAGTAAATATCGATTGCGTTAAGGGCGTGTGATTTAGAGTGAATTAGCTCAGTATGTTGATTAGTCGCTATAAATAACCAAGTATCAACAAGTACGACTGGTGGGTATCCTTTCATATCGTCATCATCCTTAATGTATCGTTATTTAACTATAGAACATTATTTTTAGAATACGAATTCCGACAATGGGTATTTAAACTATGTAAAGTATTAATTAAATATATATTCATTATAAGTAGCAGATTTACTTCACAGATAAATTTAACAATAATTTATTTACAAAGACATCCCAGTTATATCCAGTCACACCACCAATAGCTACATACCCTAAACTGGCTCGAATAGGGTCTGATTCATTTGCAATATCTCCAGTTAAAACGAGTAACCCGCTTTGTACTATTGCGAATACAAGGGAACCTACCAGAGTTGCGAGTCATGGCGTAAGGAAAAAACAAATATGTCTAGTAATTAAGGGCCTAATTCCTATGAAATGATGTAATACTTAAAATTACGCCATAAACCTACCGTTTTATACAGTAAATTTATGGCTTTGTTATGACTTACATAACAGATATTGGTTCTAACTTTATCTCTATTTTTTTCTCTATGCAGCTTGCTGCCTTGAGATCCTTAGCTGAAATGCTACTATTTTTAATAAGTCTATTTGATGTGGAAGAATCATCTGATTTTTCAGCAGCCAATTCATCTAATTTAGGGACTTTATAGTAAGGCAATAAGGTTCCTAGGATACTATTAATTGAATCAACACCTGTACTTGCTTCGGAGTTAATACTTATATTTGAGGCCAAGCCCTTGTCATTAAAAGTAACATCAAACTTTCCATTGGCAAATTGGGACGGGTCAAAATTCACATAATAATATTCATCTGAAGTAACGTAATCATAAGTTTCTGATATTTTTGTATCATTACAAAGTTCTGGATTTTTTGCTGCCTTAATAGCTTTAAAATAAGTGGTTTTTATAACCTTAACAAGGCGTGGTTTTGGAACAGGTATACCTTTTGATACACTACCATCGTGATTAAATGTTTCAAGATTGGTTGCGCATCCAGATATAACTGCTATTAAGAAAGTATACATAATTATCTTCATTTTACATTTCCTTTTAATTAGTTGATCCATAACTTTTATTGTCGTAGCATTAATAAAGCCCGTTCCCCATCGGTAGTAGAACGAAATTTTTAGTTAGACTAAAGCCCTGATAATACTGTATTGATCCATTTACCATAGTTAGCTACTCGGGTGTAAACGCCATAATAATTTTCCCTAGCGCATCCAGTTCCAAAACTTACAACACCAACTTGGCTCCATGCATCTCCAACCTTAAATAAAAGCGGTCCACCGCTATCTCCTTGGCAAGAATCTTTACCGCCACCCTTTTCGCCTGCACAAATCATGTTTTCAGTAAGGTTGGAATATGCAGATTTACAAATATTGTTTGCTACAACAGGAACAGTGACCTCTTGCAATGTTTTTGATGTAATCCCCCCCTCGGAAAGTCGTCCCCAACCAATAACCGTAACTTTCTTTCCTGCTGTAACATTAGCAAGCTGAGTATAAATATTTAAAATTAAAGTGTTTTCTGCATTTTCTGAAAGCTCAACTAATGCTATATCGTTGTCGCTTGTATCTGAGTTGTATAATGGATGTGGTACGAATCGGTTTATTTTATAAATTCTTCCGGTGTTTGTAGTTAAATCATGTCTTCCTATGATGACGACATCTGATGTATACACTTCACAATGCGCGGCAGTCAAAAGCCAACTTTTGGCTATTAGGCTTGCTCCACAGTATGAACTCAAGAGGCCAGAACTGTCGGAGTAAGCAAGGGATACTGCCCATGGATAGGCATTTACTTCTGTCTCTCTCCCTCCAACTATTTTAGGTTCAAACTTTTTTTGATGTTCAAGTATTCGTTGCATCCTTTCACTTGAAATTTGATGTGATTTTTCTACCGCTCGATCAATTGCCTTCTCCATGTTCGCATTACTCTCCTGGAGTAATTTGGAAATAGGGCTGAGGTTTTCTGCATCAACAGGTAGTGTGCAAAGAATCACAATCATAGCAATAATATAGTTCATAACAATCTCCTTGATTAAGTTAAATTTGGCACCACTTAATTATTGATATCCAGTGTACTTCAGCCTTTTATTATCTGTATTTCAGCGTTAATACTTTCGCAATAAAATGTTAAAATAAACATTACTTTGCATAATAGCTAAAATTAACTTTAGTCTATAATTTAGATAATTACCTATTTTTATCAAAATGAGTAAGTGAAAGTCAGATGTTTCTTTAATTAATGCTCCTAGCGCGAAGTTCAAAAAACTTTGCGCTGCAAACGACTGAAAAATTAAACCCGCTCAAATTAAAAGTCTTTTCAAGTTTCGTTTTAAATTCTCTATGTCAGCTCCGTTGGATCATTTGTCGCTCGATAAGCCAAGATTAACATCCGCTTTTCGTATCTAAGTGAACATAAACTTGCATACGTAATAAAACAAGTTTGATCATTCTGATGGGTAAGGCTAAAGTATATTGGTTTGAAAACTTAAAAAAGTTCAAGTAAAATTACTTATTATATGTACTCTGAAAGGGCTATTTAATTCTGTAAAGGATTGAATTTTATAAAGCCCTTTTTGCTGTATAGAAAGCAGAAGGTACGTAGTTCCTTCTATTCTATTTCACTTGATCTTTATTTCTAGCGCTACTATATCCTCGTTAATCCATTAGTTAATATGCAGGGTTCTACCTAAATCATTTGTGGTTAACTATACAGACAAAAAAAGAAGCATTAGCTATTACCGCTAAGCTTCTTTATATGTTAATCAGAATCCCACTGTCTCCAGGTATTAGTATTCAGGTGGTTTTTAGCTTCATCTTTTAACATCCACATAAATGAACAGCTATTTTCAAAGTCACCATTAATACAACCAGCAGTAAACTGATGGCAATTATCTATGATGACATTGTAATTTCTATTTGCTCCTAGCATTTGGATGGCGCTATCAGCAATGTAGCGTTTACCTGTCGCATAATCACCTTTACATGAAACATAAATATTAACGGCTGTAGTATTGGCCATGAAGCCTTTAGGGCTAACAGCCTCGATTAACCCATTACCATTTAAATGGACTATTTGATTATTGCCAATATAAACACCACTATGTTCAGCATAACCAAAGGCTAAATCACAATAAACAATACTTCCTACTGCTGGTGTCACTGAGTCTCGACATGAATCAATTGCGCCTTCAATAAAGTTTACTAATGGAGCAACAAAGGGTAATAAATGTAGCATAATGACTTTCTCCCTATAAAGTTATAGCTCTAGATTAATAAAATCATTATCAATACTTTCTTGGGTTAAACCGATGTATCTAAGCGTTACCCCAGTCGAGTTATGGCGCAGCATCTTCATTACTTTTGTTATGTCGTTACTTTGCTTGTACAGCATATAGCCCCTGGTTTTGCGTAAGGAATGCGTACCTAGATTGATTTTCGTTTCTACGCCTACTTCAGCAAAAGCTTTAGCAATATATCGCCTAGAAAGCGGCATAGGAGCCTTGTTTAGTGACTGTTGATTTCGATGTGATTGAAAAAGGTATAAGTGCATTGGGTGCTCTTGCTTAATTTTCTCTACAATAGCTAATGCCTTTTTGTTTAGCTTGATGTTAGCAAGCTTCCCTGTTTTTGATTCTTTGACTAACAATCGGTCGTCGTGAATATCACTGAACTTAATGGAAAGTAAGTCGCTTATTCTAAGCGCAACGTTAATTCCAAAATGCCATACATGGCTTAACTGTTTAGAAAAGCGTATTTCGAGTAAGTGGCCTATCAGGTTAATTGTGTCTACGTTTTTAACTGCTTGTACTTCAGCCATAGTCTTGTTCCTTTTTTGTTGTGAGACGCGTTTTACGGTACTTCAAAGCCACCTAATTGCTAGAGACCTTGATACACATAGCTTCCCAAGTACCCGTTTTGTCTAATTGGGTACTTGAGTTATTTATGCCGTTAACGGTGTGTGGGTTGTTAGTTTTAATGCTCAAAACCTATTCTTGCGTTGTAAACATCCATATCGTGATATGCAATGAAGTTAGTCAGAAACAATTTGATCAACTTCTTAGCATACCGATCAGTTGACCAACCACTGTATAGGCTATAAGCGCGTTTACTTTCAAAGCACACGTCAATATCTTTAGCTAATTCAGGATAAGGGCTGCCTTGATATGAAAAATCGGTTATATAGACAAACTCCCATTGGTCGTTATGTTTCTCTAATCGCATTTCAACCGGGTGATACCCGCCACGCTCAGCTGAATAACTTGGATCTCTAAAATTGAAGGTGAGGGCATAAGCGTTTAACTCTTGCTTTTCAACCTGAGCTAATTCGTGATTAAGTAAGGAGTATAGTTTTGTAGGCACAGCAAAGCACTGCTGCTTATTAAAGTTCAGTTTCATTACTAAATACTCTTTGGTTTTAAATGAGGGAAATTGTTTGGAAGTGAATTTGTATTACGATTATTGGGTAAGGGCTTATAACAAGCAGTGTTCCGCAAATGAATAACAGCTTTCACCCACAATAACGTGATCAAGTACACTAACGTCTATTAAGGCCAGTGCGTCTTGTAGTCGTTTTGTAATCTGTTTATCAGCAATAGACGGCTCTGCAATACCAGAAGGGTGGTTATGAGCGAATATTACCGCAGCTGCATTTTCGTTAAGCACCGCTTTTACTACTTCGCGTGGGTATACGCTGGCGGCATTAACGGTCCCGAAAAATAACTCCTGGTAATCTATCAGTTTGTGCTGGCTATCTAGCAACATTACCGCAAAAACTTCTCGCTCATAATTTCCTAATTTGAATCGTAGAAAGTCTCTGGTCGCTTGACTACTAGTAAACGCATCCTCACGAACATATTTGCATGCCAGTATTTCAGCTGCTTTTTCTAATATTTGATTTTCAGTCATTGGCTCATGTGTGACATAAACCTTGTTTGAATTACGCATAATCAAAGCTCCTTTATTAACTTATGTGTATATGCATAAAAGTAATATAGGTTTTGAATTTTTTAGGATCGGCTTTGATACTGCACTAGATAGGGTAAGTGTAAATTCAATGGCTGACGGTTCAGAGAAAGCTAGATATTGAATGTCTTACGAAGATTTTGGGAAATGATAAGACATTAAACCAGTCAGATAAGTATACTGCACAGAAAAGTATCTTGGGTGCCTTATCAATAAATTCTTCTACACTAGCTATAGCGATTGCGGAGATGGAGCGCTTGGGGTTGGCTGTGATGCAGGAGCATTTATGTGCCAGGGGAATAGATTTAGTTACTGTCGCGGTAAAATAGGTTAGCATCAAAAAACTGAAAAGCTCTCCAGTTCTCTATACAAAGACGTGATGTGCGATTTAAATAAACTGAAACCTATCAAGATTTTTAGTGGCATGTATTGGATGAATGAGAATGTTTGCGTAATAAGTGAATGGATATGGAACAAGGGATTGTTAACTCTTTTGTTAGTTAATACTGCAATTAAGTAATTAGTGAGGAAGTACAATATGGTAAGTAGGCCTATTATTTTTGGTGACATTGACGGCATAAAAGAAGATGACTGGATTGCCAATAGAAAAGATATGATGCCAACTAGTTTTCACCGCAATCATGGTCAAGGCATTGATGGCAATGGAAGTGAGGGTACTAGTGCCATAGTTTTATCTGGCGGCTATGAAGATGATGAAGACTTTGGTGATGAAATTATTTATACCGGCGCAGGAGGAAATGATCCTAAAACAGGCAATCAGATAGCTGACCAATCTTGGGAAAAGTCCGGTAACGCGGGTCTATTAGTGAGCATGGATCGCGGTTTACCAATAAGAGTAATAAGAGGCCATCAGCATAAATCTGATTACTCACCATTAAAGGGGTATAACTATGCTGGCCTCTACAGTGTAGTTGATGCATGGGAAGAAGTAGGTAGGAGCGGCTTTAAGATATGTCGATTTAGACTAGAGTATTGTGGTCTAAATGGAATCAGAAGAACACCTGAACAAGTTGAGCTAGGCTACGAGAATAAAAAGGCAAATAGAAAGGCGGGTACAGTTTTACGAATTGTCCGGGATACCAAAATATCTCAAGATATTAAGAAGCTATACAAATTCGAATGCCAGGTTTGTGGTACAGCTTTGAAGACTAAAAAGGGGCTGTATGCTGAAGGAGCCCACATAAGAGCTCTAGGAAGGCCTCATAACGGCGATGACCGTAAAAATAACCTTTTATGTTTATGCCCTAATCACCACGTGATGTATGATAAAGGCAGCTTTTCTATTGCAGATAACTTTGAGCTTATTGGTGACGAATCAGGCCAGTTATTTGTGCATGCAAAGCACAAAATAAATTTAGAAAATTTAACTTACCACAGGAAATGTCATGGCTACAATTAGGTGGATTTGTGGAGTGATTTTTAATGAATAACCATGATACGAGATGCCATTGATATAAATAAAGGTCCTTGGTCATCACTTGTTTAGAGCAATCAACAAAGATAACAGATGATGATGTGATTACCTTTATCAATAGTTAGTTTAAGAACATAGCTATCATCGATAGTATTGCATAGTTGGTGCAAACATTAATATAAAAGCTGTTAGCAGATCTACGGTTATATTCGATGATGTAACAGCCTCTAAATAATTGATACCATCACCTTTATCATGGTAGCTACCATCAAAGTGATTCTTCCATGCTGTAATAATAAGTGTTGGCTTAGCATTGCCTAAACTGCTAACTTATTACTCTCAAAAATATTAATTCGTTATTAGTGTTATATATACAAGGAAGACTATGAAGGTGGGAACTCTAAAATGGACAAAGTAAAGGATGTACCTAAATTGAGTCAATATTTAAAACTTGGAGATGACCAGTCTCCAGTGCAATTGGATACGCATGGTGACAATGGTAATTTTAAAGTTGTAGGTCACTGTGATTGGGCAAAAGCAGAAGATGAAATTACTCCTGACTTCCTGCGTTCAAGAATAGAGCCATGGCTAACTGCACTCTTTCAATCTGAACACCTTAATCTACTCGTGGGTGCAGGCCTAAGTTCAGCTGTTCAACAATCTGCGACAGGTAAGCCTCCGTTAGGTATGGGATGGATAAAGGACCTAAAGGTTTGTAAGTTAGAAATAGATGCTTATGTAAACAAAACAGCTGAAGCTGCGGGAAGAGAAGGTGGTAATATTGAAGATCAGATTAGATCTATCAATGAATTAATTAAAGGAATAGAGATTCTTACAGTTTTAAATCCAGCTCCCATAGCTCCACCTCCTTTACCAAGTCCCCCATATAGAAATTTTCCAACAGAATTAACTAAGCTAAAAGAAGAGCTCTCTCGTTGTCTAAAGTCGTTTGCTGATTCAGTTAGCGATGGCGAAAAATCAATCAGGGATTCGGTTCCTGAAGACAAGATAGCTACATTTAATTATTTAGTTAATTTTTTGATGAGCTTTTCAAGTAGGACAGCGACGCGTGATAGATTGCATATATTCACAACTAATTATGATCGAATAATAGAAACAGGGGCGGAAATCGCTGGTCTTAGATTAGTTGACCGCTTTGTAGGTAGTATCGCGCCAGTTTTTCGTTCGTCACGTTTGGAGGTGGATTATCATTACAATCCTCCAGGTATACGTGGTGAGCCAAGATATTTAGAAGGTGTAGCACGCTTTACTAAACTACATGGTTCATTGGACTGGTATGCTAACGAGGGTACTATTAGACGTTTTGGCCTGCCTTTTGGAGCTGCTTCTGTAGAGCCATTTTTACAAGTTGAAGGAGCTGGTACAGCGGACTATCAACAATTAATGATTTATCCAAACTCAGTTAAAGATCGTGAAACGTCTGAGTACCCCTATGTTGAGTTATTTAGAGACTTAGCGTCAGCGACATGTCGCCCGAATAGTACCCTAGTAACCTATGGATATAGTTTTGGTGATGAACATATAAATCGAGTTCTCATAGATATGCTAACAATACCCTCAACGCATATCGTGATAATTGCCTATGGTGATCCACTTGGTAGAATTATGAGTTTTATAAAAGATAGTGGTCGCCAGGCTCAAATATCCTTAATGCTTGGTGATCATTTTGGTGACCTTAAAACATTAGTAGATTACTACCTTCCTAAGGCAGCAATAGATCGTACATCAATTCGTATGGCTGAACTTTTGAAATCAAGAGGCTTATACCCAACCGCTCTTCAAGGAAAACCTGGTGGTGAAGAATGAGTTCGCTACCCATTGAGCAAGGAGAACAGCTAAGAGTTGGTACCGTAGATTTTGTTTCACCGAGTGAGATTAGGGCGGTACTTGATATTGATTCGCCAGATTCTGTTGCCTTAAATGCAGGAACACCAAGAAACTTTCCTCGGGTAAATAGCTATGTTTTAGTCTCTTGCGATAATGGTTATTTGGTTGGGCAAATAGAGTGGCTTGCCGTTGAGCGTTCGCCATACCCTAAGCAAAGAGATATTCAAGACTTTGGTTTAGTGAACTTACCCTTTCCACAGAAAAAAGTTAGCTTAAATCCGGTCGGCACTCTTAAGAGAACTTCAGTTAGAGGCATTGATTCATTTAAATTTCAAAGGGGTACTGAATCATTTCCTTCCATTGGTTCTGCTATTTTACTTCCGACTGATTTACAACTCAGATCGATTGTTGAGTCTGGTAACAATCGACGAGTTATCATCGGGCAAAGCCCGCTTGCTAATAATGCCAATGTCGCCGTAGATCCTGATCGATTATTTGGTCGTCATTTAGCTGTACTTGGGAATACTGGTAGTGGCAAATCATGCTCAGTTGCTGGACTCATTCAATGGTCATTAGAAGCGGCTATAAAAGCAGAAAAAAGACCAAATGCAAGATTCATCGTTTTAGACCCAAATGGTGAATACACTCGTGCTTTAGGGCCATCCACCAAATTCAAAGGACGAGTTTTTAAAGTAGAAGCTGGAGATGATGAACATCAACTTCAAGTACCATCTTGGTTTTGGAATAGTTCAGAGTGGGCATCATTTACACAAGCAAGTGCCAAAGTTCAATTGCCATTATTAAAACGCTCGTTGAGAGCTATGCGTAACGAAGAATTTGAACTTAATCCAAATTTGGATATTGAGGTTAAAAAGTTTCTAAGTACCATAATTTTTTCTTTAAAAAGTGATAAATCAAAAGGCTCTGCTTGGGCAAGTTTCCCTGGTCCTAAAAATCTATTTGAGAAAATAGTTTCATGGGGACAAAGTGTCTGTACTTACAAAGGTAAGTTAGAAGCTGGAGATACCAGGTTGGACTCCTTAGAAAATAACCTTAGTAGTTATATTAATAACCGTCAGGGTAATTACCCTAATTATAATGGTTCAGTTGAAGAGGTTGATGAGATAATTGTCAATATGCTAGAAGCGTTTCTCTTATTTGGTGGGATGGAAGCAGAGCTTTATCCTAAAGGTGAAGATATACCCTTGCCTTTTGATGGGGGAAACTTAGTTGCTTATTTAGAGGCGCTAGCTCAAGAAACTGGTACTGAGCAATATGTTGAATATTTAGTGGCTCGTATTCGTACAATGCTTTCTGATACAAGAATGAAGCCTATTACTAATGACTCTGAACAACGAGTTGATTTAGCTGAATGGTTAGAAAGTTATATCGGTAAAGATAGCGTTGAAGAGGAAAGTAGTAATATTTCAATAATAGATCTTTCCCTTGTACCAAATGAAATCACCCATCTTGTTACTGCCGTTATTTCAAGGATTATATTTGAATCATTGCAACGTTATAGAAGACTAAATAATAAATCTCTACCAACAGTTCTTGTAGCTGAAGAAGCACATACATTTATTAAGCGTTATCGTGATGAATCAGAAAATCAGGATGTTGCCGCAGTTTGTTGTCAAGTGTTTGAGAAGATAGCTAGAGAAGGAAGGAAATTTGGACTTGGTATGGTGATTTCATCCCAGCGACCATCTGAGTTGTCACCTACAGTTTTATCTCAATGTAATACTTTTCTTCTGCATCGAATAAGTAACGACAGAGATCAAGAACAAGTACATAAAATGGTACCTGATAATTTGAGGGGATTACTCCGTGAGCTACCCTCATTACCATCCCAGCATGCAATACTTATGGGCTGGGCATCTGAACTCCCTGTTCTGGTTAAAATGAAAAGTTTAACGAAAGATCAGCAACCACACTCAGATGACCCTGACTTCTGGGATGTATGGACAAGAAAAGATGCAGATGGGAATTTAGTTGAACGCAACGCTGATTGGAATGAAGTAGTTAAGGAGTGGCAGCAGAGCTAATAAGCCACTACATTCGAGTCTTGATCACTTTGATGTCAAAACTCCCTAGAGGAGCGTTATTGATACTAAGTTAACAACTGATTTTAGGTATATCTCGCCAGCGACTCGTATATTGAGGTGAGAGAAGACTTCTTCTCATTTGCCATTTCTCAGCTCGTCCTTCGCTAGCTAATGTCACAGCTCCTTGACCATATCGTTGATTGATTTTATCAAAACAATTCATGATCAATGGACTTGGTTGTGATGGGGTGAAAAAATCAGGTTGTTGGTATTGCTGACTTTCAAGACTGATAGCACCAACTCCACAACGATAGAAGTAAACCCCTATTTGAAATATATCCTGTAAGACAATGCTGATAGCAGAAGCTATTTGACTACTACTATCCGTTGCTACAGGAAACTCATATACAATTGATTTTTTATAATACTGGTTCTCATGTGGGGAGCTTGAAGCGAAAATCATTAAGCGCTTAACCAATGAATGTTGCTGGCGTAACTTCCTACCAACAATAGACCCGTGTGTAACTAACGCAAACATTAGAGCCTGGTGATCAGTAATCCGTTGTCCGAAGCTACGTGTTGAAAAGATTTCTTGTTTAGGGGCTCTGACTTCATCCCAGGATAAACAAGTTATACCGTTAAGTTCATTAACCGTTCGTTCAACGACAACACTAAATTGTCTACGCATCTCTTTAGCTGATTGTTGCATTAACTGATCAGCGGTATTGATACCAAGTAAGTTGAGTTTCTTACCTAATCGATTTCCAATTCCCCATACGTCAGTGACACTCATGCGCTTTAGTATCGGTCTGCTGGTTTGATTACTATCAATAACAGCGACACCATTAAAGCCAGTTAGCTTCTTTGCTGCATGATTAGCTGCTTTAGCTAGGGTAGGGGTTGTACCAAAGCCTACGCCTACCGGTAGCCGTGTTTCCTTCCAAATAGCCTTGCGGATTTCATGTCCGTATTTATGCCAGTCACCGATCAAATTACCGTAATTTTTAAACTCTAAGAAAGATTCGTCGATAGAGTAGATGTACTGGTTATCACAGTACCGAGCGATAACATTCATCATGCGTTCGCTTAAGTCGGCATATAACTCGTAATTAGATGACCGTACAACGACACCATGCTTTTCTAGAAAGTATTTAATTTGAAAGTAGGGTTTGAACTTAGGTATACCCAAACGTCTTGCTATAGGGCATACAGCGCATATACAGCCATCATTGTTGGTTAGTACAACGACTGGCTTATTACGTATGCTTGGATCGAATACTTTCTCTGCGCTGGCGTAAAAAGAAACGGCATCTACTAAAGCGTACATAGTAAAATTTCAGGTGACTTCTGATGTAATCTAATCGAACGGGTGACTACACCTTCCAATTGGAATTCGTCTTCAGGTTTAATATGAACAGGCGGGTGCTTACTTGAAGCAGATAGCAGTAATGCATGTGTTTTATCTATCAGCTTGCATACAAAGCAACCGTTATAGTTGGCGACAATAATGTCGCCATTCTTTGCCGTCAACGAACGATCTACAATTAACAAATCACCATTAAAAATGCCAACACCCTGCATAGAGTCACCATTAGCTTGACCTATAAAGGTAGCATTAGGGTGTTTGATCAATAACTGATCTAGTGA
This sequence comes from Colwellia sp. 20A7, assembly GCF_009832865.1. Taxonomy (NCBI): domain Bacteria; kingdom Pseudomonadati; phylum Pseudomonadota; class Gammaproteobacteria; order Alteromonadales; family Colwelliaceae; genus Colwellia; species Colwellia sp. 20A7. The sequence goes on from NZ_CP047130.1 coordinate 2,347,116, forward strand.
TAAGCCTAGCTCTTTGTACTCAGCTGCTGGCGATTCAAAGCCACTGATACCAGCTTCTGCAAATATTGGGATAACTTTCATAAAACACCTATACTGTAATTTTATACAGTATAGGTTGAGTTATCAGAAATTGATAGTTAAATAAAGGTAATGTTCGGGTTGCCAAGTTAATACGAATGAGACTTGATAGTATTAGGTGGGCATCTAAGACCTAAGCTCTTTCAAACTAATAATCGATAGGCTTCCAACTGATGCTTTTTCTATATGATCTGACCACCAACACATTAATTTTTTTCTACGTTCAAGGTATTCAGATCTGTTATAAGAACGTCTAGTTACATCTTTATCTAGATGCGCCAGCGAGGTTTCTATGATATCAGATTCAAAATTTTGCTCATTACAGGTAGTAGAAAATAGGGCTCTTAACCCATGGCTAACTATTTGCCCTTTCAAACCATTTCTTTTCATTGCAGTGTTAACTGTTTCTCTATTTGCATGGCTGCTTGGGTGTTTTACACCAGGAAACAAATACTCTTTTTTTCCACTAATAGTACGAAGGAAATCTAGTAGATTAATCACCTGTGGCGATAGAGGGATGATATGTTCTCTATTTTTTTTCATTTTATTGGCGGGTATAATCCATAGATTTTCTTCTAAATTAAATTCTTCCCAACGTGCTGTAGCTGCCTCTACTGGCCTAACAGCCGTATGTAACTGCAGTTCGAACATACATCGAGTTATATCTGATATTTTAGCTCTGGCCATAACCTTCAATAAATAAGGAAGTTGTTCTGGTTTTAATGTTTTAAAGTGCTCTCTTACTGCGGTAGGAAAGAATCCGCTTAAATCTGAAATGGGGTTGAACTCTATTGAGCCATCAGCAACAGCAAGTCTCATTATCTGATTGATAAACGAACACAGCCGTTTAACCGTTTCACGTTTATTTTCAGCAATAAGTGGTTTCATGATTGCTATAATTTGCTTCGGCTTTACTTGGCTTATTGGTAAGTCTTTTAATGTAGGAAGTGCGTGCTTAGTTAGTGTTTGGTGTGCACGCCGAATTGTTGGCTCTTTCCATTGGCTAGTTTTAAGGATTTTCCAAGTATCTGCATATTTACCAAAGGTATTCTCTAAGGTGTTTTTTTCTTCCTGTACTTTATCGTCTCTATCCGTCTTCGGATCAATGTTTTTGGCAAGTAATTCACGAGCATTAGAGCGTAGCTTCCTCGCTTCGGCTAAAGAAAGTGCAGGGTATTGACCAAAACCAATATTAGCCCTTTTTTTTGTATACGGACGATAATAGTTAAAAATCCAGAGTTTAGAACCCTTGGGCTTTATTCTTAAAGATAAGCCTTCACCGTCTGACAAGTTGTACTCTTTATCTTTGGGTTTTGCGTTCTTCACCTCAGTATTGGAAAGAGGTTTAGTAATTTTAGCCATCGTAGTAGATCCTTTAAGCTTTACAATACATTTAAAGTAACACTGTAAATGTATTTATGCTGCAGTGTTACTTAGAGTGTTACATTAGATCATGGATTTTACAAGATGGCAATGGACGTGTACGGATAGTTAATTTGGCTACAGGGTAGTAAAAACGTAATTTAAGACATAAAAAAAGACGCCCGCGGACGTCTTTAAATACTAATTTGGTCGGAGTAGCAAGATTCGAACTTGCGACCTCACGTCCCCCAGACGCACGCGCTACCAAGCTGCGCTATACCCCGATTTGTAAACCAATGTTCTAATCAATTAGCTAATACTTATGTTTCTAAAGAAATAATAATCTGGGGAGATCACCATAAGTACACTTGATTTACGCTGACTATAATAATCGTTTCTCAAACGAATGCAATGACATTTATTAGAACGGTTAATCAATAATAACTAACCGTCTAACGAATGAACAATTATACCAATTCCAATAAGTTTCTTCTCACTCAGCGAGAGTTAAAAGGTTTAGAGGCAAGGCATTGATTGAAGAGAATGGTTATTCCCTTGTCAAAATCAATAACGCGGCATATAGACCTTTTAGACTCGCCCTTTGGGAGCTTTCCAGTGATATGATAACCGCACAGAATTTCTTTCATATAGAATGATAGGTAAAAAATTCTATTTGTTCTCAAACCACTGGCAAGCTCTGAGTGGGAACTAACTTAATGGACTTGGTATTATTCATTCTCTTGTTCTAATTGCTTACTAAAACGTTTAATAAAGTGAACACCATCAATCATTAAAGGAAAATCCTTATTTACGGTGATCGGGGCATTTAATTTACTTGAATAACTATGAAAATTACCATTTCTATCAATAAAAACGGATTTATCTTTATTAAATACCATTAAACCTGCAGCAGAAGTATTTGCAATAACACGATCTTTATTTAACGTAATAAGATCTGAACCATTACCGTATTCTTTATCTACAGTATCGCAGCCAAGCCAGTTTTTCATGAGTGTAGATTGTAAATCCATGTGGCTTGTTAATTTAGTAACGACATTCTTATTCGCTTGTCTTTGTGATTTTTTGTGCGGTGTTATCAGTAAAGCAGGTTTAGTAATTAACTGGGTATCTTCAATTTGATTTCCAATTGAGCTAATCCAAATAATATCTTTTTGCTGTTTCTGTTGTTGTGCTAATAATAAAGCATCAACAAAAAGCTCAAATTGATAATTGCTGATACTGCTTTCAACATCATTACTGACTGCACTTTTAAAGTAAATTATATGTAGCCCTAACTTTTTGCTATTAAGTTTATCAGCGAAAATTAGGCTCGATATATCGTTAAGGTGACTCTTTTCGTCAAACAAAGAAACAAACCAAGGTGCGTTATGTTGGTCAGTTATTGAGTTTGCGTCAGATTTATCTATTAACGTAAAACTACTGGCTAAACTTTGCTTTTCAATGGCTTGAAATAGTAATGGTTTAGTTAATTGTTTTAAAATATCGTCTTGATAAATATTTGGTAAAGAATAGAACAATTTAAACCAGGCTTCATCATTTAAGGCCGAGTCTACATGGTTATTAAATTGGTAACTATTGCCACTTGATCTATTGCTAAAACGTTGTAGTTGCTCGTTGTTTAACTGTGCATCAGTAAGTACTATAAATACTGACTGCTCTGCGTTAGATGTTTCACATTGCCCCGAAGTTAAACTCGGGTAAGGCGGAATAGCACTGCTAAACGATAGTGGGCTTGTTTTACGTTCTATATAATCATCAACATCAAATAAACCGTACTTGGTGAGTAAAGTTTGGGCTGTTGCCGGGTAAGATAGAGGTAATACAGTATCTTGGCGTAATATATCGTAGTCTAAATTAGCATCCGCCCAAATATGAGTTAAATGACTAAAGAAGAATGATGCAACTAAGCCAAAGATAACAAATCGAGCAAAAATCGTTTTTTGTAATCTTTTTAGGTGCTTCCATGCATAATTACTGATTGTGAATTCAAAAGCTAAAATCAAAATAGCTAAAAAACCACTAACTGTATAAAAAATGACATTTTTCTGTGCTATTTCTTGAATCAAACTAAAAATTTGAGCACTGGAGGATGCATTTAAGTGATAACCCAAACGGCTATAAATAAAGCCATCGAGTAATAATAATAATAATCCTAAAGTAAAAATTATTGATGCACTGGTCCTAATGACTTTCGTATTGGGCCAAATAATGATCAATGGAAACAAAATTAACACAAAGCTAATAAAGGTTAGAAAAGCAATATGACTAACCCAAGTAGTAACAAGATACACCTGACCTAAAAATGTAGTCGGTGCAGTTTCACTGAAAAGGTAATAAGAGGAGAGGGCTATTGCTGCAAAAATATTAAAAAATGTGAACCAATGGCTCCAACTTATTAAATGTAACAGCTTTCTACTATAGGTTTTGGTATCAAAAGTGACCATTGAACTTTATTCTTCTTATCTGATGAAATTATAAAATGAATTATTTACTAGTTATCAATAAAACTAGTGAGTTTTTTGGATAGATTGATTCAATGCGCGAGTAAAATTGTCTACAATAGCACTTTGTTTGTCGGCAGGAATTTTACTAATAACATTAGTTATTGTATTTCCTAAACACATTAAGGCTAAATCGGTTGTTGCGGATTCATTTACAAGAACATCCATAAGTTCTTGGATAATTTTTTCTACACGTTCGTTTGAGTATTTCGATACAATGGGCATAATGACACTTAATTGCTGATGATTAATAATATTTTTGCAGTTTATCAAATGCCTGCACAATATACTAATATATCCCTAACATAGACCCTTACTTATGAGTTTAATAATTTCTAACATAGCACTACATTTTATTTCGAAAAAAGAAGAATCAAGCGAAGTTTTATTACGCTTAGGGCCAGAGAGTATAGAAATAGGGCCTAAAATAACCGCTTTTGTTGACGGTTTGCATAGTATTTATAATGCTAAAAGCAGTAAAGCTTATGGTAGTTTCTCTTCTATGCCTGCACCTGCTAGCTCTGAAAGCAGTACCGAAAGCGATATAGATAGTAGTGATACTGTCACTGCACGTTTTGTTGATTTAATGGAAAGTTACTTAGGCGAGCGCCAAAACTTTTATACTTTTAGTACGCAAGCGGCAAATACCTTAAAAAATGAAATAGAAAAATATGACCTAGATGAAACCGGTTATTTAGTCGTTTGTCATTATGAATACATGGGCGGACGTTACTTATTGGTTGCCGTGATTCCTGTATCTGAGCATTATAGTGTTGATGGTGAATTAAATATTTCAGCGGATCAACACCTTGATACTACTAAATTACAGTTAGCAGCACGTATCGATTTATTTGATTATCAGCAAAATGCTAGCGGAAATCGCTACATTTCTTTCATTAAGGGTCGTGCTGGACGAAAAGTTTCTGATTTCTTTCTTGATTTTTTAGGTTGCGAAGAAGGCTTAAATTCAAAAGAGCAAACCCAAACATTAGTACAAGCAGTAGAAGACTATGTGGCTGTTAACCAACTTGATTCAAGTGAAAAACAACAAACACGTAAAGAATTGCTTAATTACTGTAAAGAGCAAAAAGCAAGTTCTCAAGATGTGTCTATGCAAGAAGTTGGCAAAGTCATTGGACATACGGCAACTGATAGTGACGGTAATGAACAAAATTTTTATCAATTTTGTCAGCAACAATCTTATCCTATTGAAGAGTCTTTTCCTCATGACCAAACTGTTGTTAATAAAATAACAAAATATTCAGGTTATGGTAATGGCATTAGTTTAAGTTTTGAGCGTAGTCACTTTGGTCAAGATGTCGTGTATAACCCACATAATGATTCGATTACTATTTTTAAAGTGCCTCCTAATTTAAAAGAACAACTACAAGCATTGTTAGCAAATAATGATGAAGAAATAATTGAAAATAGTTAATCTACTCTTATCAATTATCACCAATGAAGTTACGCGTTACTGTATTTATTTCATTAACGCGTTGAAAATTAATAATTAATTAGTAAATTACGATTAAGTGAATTACGTTAAAGAATAGAGAGTTACCATGACAAATAAAGCACAAGCAAATACAGGGAATACCCTTACTATCACCCGTCCTGACGACTGGCATGTACATTTACGTGATGGTTTAGTACTAAAAAACACCGTTGCAGATATTAGTCGTTATTTTGCTCGTGCTATTGTAATGCCAAATTTAGTGCCGCCGGTAACTGATGCTAAACTAGCAAAAAGCTATCATGAACGTATTATGGCTGTTGCAACTAATGACAACTTTAAGCCATTAATGGTGTTATATTTAACAGATCAAACAAGCGCACAAGATATTATTGAAGCAAAAGAATCAGGTCTGGTGTTTGCAGCTAAGCTTTATCCTGCAGGAGCAACAACTAACTCTTCTTCTGGGGTAACTAACATAGCTGAAATGGCAGATGTTTTTGCCGCAATGCAAAGTGTTGGTATGCCATTATTAATTCATGGTGAAGTTACCGACTGCAATATTGATATTTTTGACCGAGAACAAGTATTTATAGACACTGTATTGTCACCACTTGTTGCTAACTACCCAAATTTAAAAGTAGTGCTAGAACATATCACTACAAAAAATGCTGTCGATTTTGTTAAATCAGCGAGTAACAATGTTGCGGCAACGATTACGGTTCATCATTTACTCTATAACCGTAATGATATGTTAGTAGGCGGCATTCGCCCACATTATTTCTGTCTCCCTATTTTAAAACGCAATACCCATCAACAAGCACTTATTGAAGCAGCAACAAGTGGTAATGCTAAGTTTTTCTTAGGCACAGATTCAGCGCCACATGCACAGCATGCTAAAGAGTCGGCTTGTGGTTGTGCTGGTGTTTATTCAGCTCATGCAGCCATTGAGTTATATGCTGAAGTATTTGAACAAGAAAATGCCCTTGATAAATTAGAAGCATTTGCTAGTTTAAATGGACCAGAATTTTATCAATTACCCATTAACACTGACAAAATAACCTTAGTTAAAAAATCGTGGAAAGTACCTGCAACCATGAGCTTTGGTGATGACGTTGTTGTGCCTGTACGAGCAGACGACACTATTTTGTGGCAAGTTGAAGACTAAAATTTTATAATGGCGAGTTATTGATTTTTTACCGATAACTCGTGTAATAATTAAACAATGTAATTAAAAATTGAGAGCCAAAAGTAAATTAAGGAAAAAAATGCAATTATTTGTAGATGATTTAACCGTTATTGATTTTTCATATCTGTGTAAACAGCGTGGTATTGTGGGTGAAAGCTGGATTGTTGACGTATTGCTCGACGGTTCGTTAAATGAAATGAGTATGGTGCTTGATTTTGCTGTGGTTAAAAAGCAAATTAAAGCCATCATTGACGATGCAGTTGATCATAAATTATTGTTACCCATGCAAGAAAAAGCCGTTAACTTAGCTGAATCACCTTTTAATGATGGTCATCAAACAGTTGATTTTGTAAGTGATATTGCAAGTTACTATTTACAATCACCCGCATGTGCTTTTGCCGGTATCGACTGTTTAACTATTTCAGTAGCCGCCGTAACGAAACATTTAAAAGCAATAATTTTGGCGCAATTACCAAACAACGTAGAAGGCTTAACGTTAGTCTTGCGCCCTGAAAACATCCCTACGGATTTTTATCATTATACTCATGGTTTAAAGCTACATGATGGAAATTGCCAACGTATTGCCCATGGTCACCGCTCTAAAATTCAAATTCTAGTCGATGATAAAAGAGACGCCACCTTAGAAGCTGCTTGGTGTAAACGCTGGCAAGATATTTATATTGCCAGTGAAGCCGATAGAATTTCAGTAAACGATATTCAGCTATCGGCAAATGCTATGCGTAATTTAACACCCGATCACCAATACTTTAGTTACTTTGCTCCACAAGGTAGATTTGATATTGCCGTAGAAACTAAAATCTTAGATGTTGTTGATTGCGATTCAACCGTAGAGCTTTTAGCCGACTTTATTTTACGCCAAATTAAAGCGGAACATCCTGAATTAGCTAACAATACCATTAAAGTTATTGCCTATGAAGGTGTAGCTAAAGGAGCGATTGTTTATGGTTAAATTGAAAAAACTTTATACTTTTTTCGCGATAGGCATAAGTTTATTGCCGATTGCAAACGCGCAAGCCGCAATACAATTTTCCGGTGAAATACAACAAGGCGGGTTAATTGTTGGTAAAACCGAGGCTAATAGCACGGTAACGTTAAACGATAAAACACTTAGCGTTTCTCCTCAAGGAGATTATGTGTTTGCTTTTTCACGTGACGATACCGAGCAATATACATTAACGGTTACTTCACCCACGGGCACAGTAGAAACACAAACGTTTACCCCTAAAAAACGTGAGTATAAAATATCACGCGTTGAAGGCATTAGTAAGACGATCATGAACCCCAATAAAAAAGCCAATATACGTGCTGGTGAAGATCGCGATGCTATGGTTAAGGTACGTAAAATATCGAGTGATTTAACTGACTTTTCACAAGGGTTTATTGCCCCGCGCAATGCTCGAATCACCGGTGTTTATGGTAGTCAGCGCTTTTATAATGGCGTACCTAAAAACCCACATTATGGTGTTGATTATGCTGGACCTATTGGCGCGCCGGTAAAGGCTCCTGCCAGTGGCACTGTTTTATTATGGGTACCTGATATGTTTTATTCTGGTGGCACGTTAGTGATAGATCACGGCCATGGCATTACCTCAAACTTTTTACATTTAAGTGCTTCACTGGTAAAAGTGGGAGATAAAGTTAAACAAGGGCAAGTTATTGCTAAAGTGGGTAATTCAGGCCGCGTGACTGGGCCTCACTTAGATTGGCGTATGAATTGGCATTCCGTTCGCTTTGACCCAGAGTTAGCGATGAAAGTTATCCCTATTAACTAGTTAACTAACAACGTTTTCATCATTGCATTTATATTTCTAATTTGTATTCTTACAGAGGTTAACCTTATTGGTTAGCCTCTGTATTTTTTCTAAGGACACAGTATGGCAGATCATGGTTATTCGCTGCTACGCATTATTATTATTGACAGCTTTTGGCAAGGGCAAGTTAACGAACTTGACCTAACAGGTCACACTCAACTTGAAGGCACTAACGGCGCAGGTAAAACGTCATTAATGCGTTTATTGCCGCTTTTTTATGGTATGCGACCTAGCGATATCGTTAGTAAGGTTGATCAAGCCAAAAACTTTGCTGATTTTTATTTACCACGTGAATCAAGCTTTTTGGTATACGAATACCAAAGACCCTTTGGACAAAAATGCCAAGTATTAGCCACCAGTGATGGTAGAGGCGTACATTTTAAATTTATTGACGGTGCATACGACAGTAAACACTTCATCGCCAGTACTGATGGCAGTAAAGCTAAACCTTTTACCCTAAGCGAAATAGAAAAAAACTACCGCAATGCAGGCTCTGAAACGTCAAAATTTTTAGGGATAGATAAATATCGTCAAGTTATTCAAAATTTACGCAGTGGCCGTAAGCACAAAGAAATAAGAATACTGCAAAATCGCTTTTCTTTTAGTGAACAAGCGTGCCCGCACATTGATAAAGTGATTAATGGCACAATTGAAAAAAACCTAGACTTTGAAGCCGTTAAGCGAATGCTAGTCGCCATTGCCAGCGATCATCTTGCCCGAAATACTACCGATGAAAAAGAGCAACTGAGTTTAAATAAAGCCGATATTACTAACTGGCTTGCAGATATTCAGGCCAGTCGCGCAATTAAAAAAGTCGCCGATAAAATATCTGTTTGGCAAAATGATTTTAGCGCCTTTGCTAGCTTAGTGAATAAGTTACAGCACCTACATGCTGAAATTATCGCGCATCAAACACGCCTAGAATTAAAGCAACAGCAGCGAGACGAACTTAAAAAAAGTAGTATTGCAACGCGCAGCACATTAGAGAACGAATTAGCCAATATAACCGAACAACATCAAAAAGCCTTGTTTGATCTTATTGCAAAAATTGAAGCTGATTTAAGTAAAATTGATTTACTTGATGAAGACAAACTTAAGTACGATGATGACGATGCCAGTAGTTATCAAATTAAAGCCGATCAAGCCTCAGCCATTCAAGCTGAACTTAATGAAGTGATTGCCGTTATTGATGCCTTTGAAGGTAATATCAGTAAAATAGGGCAAAAATTTGATAAACTCATTCAACAAATTGAAGTTGAAAAACTTAAAGGCATTAACCGTAATAAAGAGAAAGCGGCGTTAATTACCTCCGAGGCTAATCAACAATTAACCCATATTAACGAAGTATTTCACCAGCAAGAACATGCGCTTAATGCCCAATTACATAAAGAAGAGCTTAAGCTGCAAAAAGATTCTCAAAAAATACAATATCAATTTGATACGGCTAAACAACAACTTGATCAGCCAACTATTTCTGCCGAATTAATGGCTGATATAGCGCGAAATACTGATGCATTATCACATTCACAACAAAACTATAACGAACTGGTTCAGCAAGAGTCTGCGTTACAAAAGCAGCAATACCAATTAGAAAAACAACAAAACCAATACTTGGCTGACCGTAGCGAAATTAACCGTTATTTAGAGCAACTTCGTCAAGACTATCATCAAGTTGAATTACAATTACTGCCACAAGCTGACTCTTTACATCACTACCTTATAAATGAACCGCAAGCGGCTAATTGGCAAGACAACATTGGTCGTTTATTAACGACGGATCAATTATCACGCACTGATTTAACCCCACAATGGCTAGAGAATAACGATAGTAGCATTCCTCCCAGCCTTTATGGTTTATCTATTGATTTACAACAATTGCCTTGTGACGATTCTTTGTTTTTAGACGAAGCTCAGCTACGTGAAAAACGACAAGGGATTGAAAGCAAGATAGAAACGCAAACGGATAAAATTTCACAGTTAGATAATCAACTTAAATTAATCGTTAAAGAGATTACTCAACTGAAAATTGAAGTGACAACACACGGGCAAAGTTTAAGTCAGCAAAAGTTAACTTTAGGCCAATTAAACACACAACAAGAAAGCTTAATCGTTAAAAAACAATTAGCGATAAAAGCGCACAGCGCAAATATTGAAGAACAATTACAACAGTTTACTCAACAAATAAAAGCGCTCGAGAAAAAACAACACAGCTTTGAAGAAAACAAAGCAGAGCAATTGCATGAACTGACTAATGATAAATTAGAAAAGTCGATGGTGGTGGAAAGTGATCGAGATAATCAACTAACGCTATTAACAGAACAACACACAGCTCTTCTTAGCAACACCAAGCAACGTTTAACAGATCTTAAAAAACAGCAAGCAAGTGATATAGAACATTTAGATCCTGATGGTGAAATAGATAAAAGCATTGCTAAGCGCAGGCTATTAGAGCAAAACTTACAGGAATGTTCATTATTCGCGCAAAAGGCCCGAGATTACAAAAGCTTTATGACAGAACGTTATTGTTATCGTGATGCTTTAGCTGAAGAGAATCAAAATAGAAAAATTGTTAAACGTAATTTAGAATCAAATTATGAAGATAGTCGTATTGAGTTAACAACAAAAATTAATGATTTAAAACAGTTAATAAGAAAAAACAACGTAGAAAAACAAGCAACTGATGATTTATTGGTACAACTCAACGATAACAAACGCTTATGCGAAATGTCAGCGATTACTTGTGAATTTTCAGCACAAGAGCCATCAAACCAAGCTGATTTAACCGTAAACTTTTGTCATGACTATCATCAACAGTTTAAAGCAATTGAAAAACGATTAACGAGTCAGTTAACGACATTTAGTGAACGCTTTAGAAAAGATCACTCAGGTAGTGAGCTTTTTGAAAACTGGCAAAAACTATTACATGACAACGATAACTTTACAGGGGCTAAATCACTCTTTAAATATCGTGAGCCCATTAGCGAGTTACTTAACAGTGCTGAGCAAAAACAGCAAAGTACTTATCAGCTAGTGACCGTTAATGCCACGATGATTAATGAGTTTTATCAACACATTGAAAACTTTGGCCGTAATATAAAACGCATTGGTAAATTGTTATCAACCAAGGTTACCGCATTAGCGCATTTTGAAGCTTTAGCTGACATTAATGTAACCACAGTAATGAAACAAGAAGAGTTAGATTACTGGGGGCCGTTACAAAAATTTGCTGAAGTGTTTGAACTGTATAAAGATCAATTACGTGATGGTATTGGCGAAGTGCCTGATGATTTAGTGTTTGCGATGCAGAAACTGGCAAATTACTTACCGAACGAAGGTTTTGTGTTAGCCCATAATAATTTGTTTGATTTAGAATTTACCATTGTCGAAAAAGGCCAAGTAAAACAAGCGCGTAATGCTAAACAACTTAAAAAAGTGAGTTCAACCGGCTTATCTTATTTAGCCATGTTGTCTTTATTTGCCGGTTTGTTAGCAATGTTACGTGGCGACAGTAAACATCCTAGCCAAATAATTTTGCCTGTAGATGAGCTAGGTGAGCTTGCGGCTGAAAATATTGACCTGTTATTACAGATGTTTAATGATAACCATATCAGTATGTTGTCTGCTTCTCCGTCAACCGATCGCCATATTTTATCTTTGTATCATCGTCATTATAAATTAAAAGATAACAAAATTTACCACGCCGATATTCCGCAATCGCGTTTAGACGAGTTATTAGCGCAACGTAACAAAATACCAACGAATACCGACATAAATACAGACGTGAATACAGCCACGAATGTTTTAGAAAGTAGCGAAGATAAAATCACACCCGATAGTACACAAGCATCAGCAGGGGAGTTAAGTTAATGTTTAAACAAAGTATTCAAAAACTGCTCTGCGGTGCGGTAATTTGTCAAACCGCTTATGAAGCTGAGTATTTGTATTTAAAAGCAGAAAGTCATAATGATAAAGTGAATGATTTTTTATCTAACCTCGATAGAAAACTGACTTATCTTGACAGTGCGGATGCCTATTATTGTACCTTCAATCAAGTTGATGAAAGTAATCACAGTGAACTGAGTAGTTTATTCAGTGAAATGCGTGGCACTTTTAGACCTTTGGTTGAATTTTTAGATTTGCTGCTCACCGCAACCCAAGCCGATTTGCCGATTAGAGCTAAATCAGTGATTAATATCAATGAGTTATTTGAACCCTTTGAGCATGATCAAACACTGAGCGAGCAGCTTAATCGGTTAACCTCGATAAAGCCTTTTAAAACCAATAAAACTGAAACACGCGAGCAATTAGTCACTATTTTTCAAAAACTTGAAGAAATGAATTACTTCGTTCGTAAAAACTCAGGTAGTAGTCGATATTATGCAACGGCGCGTTTTGACTTAATTTATTTACTCATTGAGTTTTTAAATGATGCCGAGCTAGTAAGCTTACCTGAACAAGAAAAAAGCCAGCAAGATGAGTTGTTATTTTAATGATTTCTTTAATTAGTTTAATTGATAGTGTTAATAAAAACGCAAATAAAACGTTAAATAATCGCCTTATAGGTGACTTGTAATGGCAGGTTTTGATTCTAATCAAGTGGCCAGTTTACTGAGACAAATTGGCGCGTACAACGACTTACTTGCTAGTGCCTATGTTTATGGTTCAATTGCAAGTGACGAGCAAGATGCGAACACCATTAGTTTATTACATAAATCTGGCTTGATCCGACCCGATGACTCTCCTGGTGAATATCGAGTAACCACTGATCTTAAACGCATGCTAAACCGACTCATGCGCAAGCAAAGCAGCTATCGACAATTGACCGACATGGGTAAAGTTATTGATGCTATTGAAGAAGTAGTAAAAGATTATCAATTAGCAACATTGGCGAAAGAGCAAGAAGATGCTGAATATTACTTAGACCAACTTGATGATTTACTTTATGAAACCAAAGACAGTTTAAATAATAATTTAGACACCATGCATTTTGCCATTGTTAGTCAGTTTGGTTTTGTGACCAGTCTGTCTAATAAAATACGTCAAAATGAACGCTATTTGTCGCATGCACAAAAACTGCTAAATGAACTACAACAAATTGATCCACATGATTGTTATGAGTGGTTAGATTGGGCTTGTCCTAATGAGTTTGCGCGTAAAATATCAAGTTTTGTTTATTGGTATAACCAAATATTACCAAAGCTGCGTTTGATTATTGATAACATGCGCATTAGCTTATTCCGTTTACGTCGAGATGAGAAACAAGCCAGCCAATTACGTAACATGGCTCGTTTTTTAAGAAAGCATCCTGAATTTGATCTTGATGAGCATTTATTTGAGCTACCAAACTTACCTGAAAACCTCAAGTATTCGCCATCCATGCCACTAAAAAGTTATGTTGATACGAAACAAACGGATATTGAGCAGCCATTACTAGAATTAGTACATTCATTACGTAAGCAAGCGGTTGTTACGCCATTAAAGGCAAGAACAACCAGCGAAGTGAGTGTTGATGCGATAGAAAAACTTGCCGCTGAAGAAGACTTTTTTGAACAACAAACAGAGTTATTGTTTGAACATGTGATTATTAATAATACGCCGGTTTCGGCATTGAGCTATTATCAAACATATCAAAATAATTGGCTTGAACAATCACAAACTATTGCGCCAAAGGCCTGGATAGAACTGGTGTTTAGTTGTTACTGTAAGTTAACTAGTGCGCAACAAAATGCCCTTAATATCAAAATGAAAGGCGTTGCCGTTAGCGGCACTACGGATAATTACCGTTATAGTGATGTGGTTATTGACTTGAAAGCAGAGTTAAAACCAGAGCTAAAACCTGACCTAGAAACGCATGCGTAACTGACGTGAACTACCGTAACTTAACATAAAAGAACGTAAAAGTTACCATTAAACATATAGTTGCTTAGACTGTTAAGTAGGTAAAAAAATGAATAAATCGCTTTATAATTTTACTCAAGACAAACTACAAAAGCATAGGCAAGGCGGTAGAATAAAAAATACCGCTTTGGCTACAAAGTTATACAGCGAGCATAATTTTGGTCACCTTGATTTAAGTAAAAGTCACTTAAGTTTTAGTCTTGATGATATTTTAGCGCTAAGTAAACGCATACAAAAAATACTTAATGTTGATATAAGGCACGATGCTTACCCAGAGCAACAAAGTAGAAATATTAACGCCAGTAATAATCGCAATGAAAAAATCAATAGCTTGCCTGTTAGTAAAGATTTCATATTAATTAATAGCTTATCCGATATAAAAGTAAATCAAACCAGTCTTCAATTATCCCCTTTAACGTCATTAGGTATTTATGTTAAAGCCGACGATATTCTATCGATTGAGCATAAAGCTATTGTTTTTGTCGAAAATCTTGCTGTTATGGCAAGTTTATCGACATTAAATTTAACCTCGATTCATGAGGAACTAGTGGATGCATTGTGGGTGTATCGAGGCGATATTAAAAAACAGCAAAGTACGAGTACGGCTTATCAATTTTTTCGCCGTTTTAACCATCACCAGCGGATCTGTTTTAGTGATGTAGACCCAAAAGGCATTGAAATTGCGCTAACAAGTCAAGCCGACTACTGGTTAACAATTAAGAATATTGAAGACTTCAAGCAAGTCGTTGAAAGGCTTGAAGGCAGCGAAGAAGAATGGTTTAAGCAGGGCGCTTCTATTCAATTTTTACAAAATAAGTACATAAAAGCACACAGCCAACTTCAGCATAAACCCACGTGGCAGCCCATATTTTCAGTAACATCTAGCTTACAAAAAACACTTAAACAAGAACATATCATTACGCATAATATGGCTTTAACACTGTTAGAACTCTAGTAATACCAATTTATAAGTTAAAAAGGTAGTGCTTTGGCGGCTTTTGTTTTCGCTTTTTCATCGCGCATATCATAATTTTTGGTGGTTTCAACAGAGGTGTGGCCCATTAAATCTTGCACTAAAAATACGTCTTCCCCATTTTCTAACAGCTTTGTTGCGAATGTTCTGCGTAAATCATGGGGTGTTAAGCGTTGTAAACCGGCTTCTTTATAGCGACGAATAACCACATCGTAAATTGTTTGTCCCGAAATAGGCTGATTTATCAGACGATTACCTTTTCTTGCCCTTAAGAATAAAGGTCCGGGTGCTAAGCCTCGTTCATCTAACCAGGTATCAATAATTTCTAAATTTCGATCGTGCAGGGCATTGATACGTTCTTTATTTCCTTTTCCCATCACTTTGATCGAGCCTTCTTTAACATTTAAATCAGACAACATAAGGCTAGCGGCTTCGTGTCTACGTAAACCTGCGCCATAAACTAGAGCAATAACCGCTGCATCGCGCATCGCAATAACACCTTCTTGTGCCATGCAATAATCAATTAAGGTGTTGAGTTCTTCAAGATCTAATGCACGACCTTTGATACTACGCGTACCTTTAAAACGTTTTATCTCTTTTATGTGCTGATATGTTTCAACGGATAATAACTGCTTGCGCCACGCCTCTTTTGCGACACCTTTAAGCGCTGAAAGATAAACATTAATCGTGGCAGGGGACTTTCCTTCATTAGATAAATCTGACAATAACATTAATACATTTTCATAATGTAATTGTGACCAATCATAATCTTGATGTCGTTCATGCTTACCAAATCGAAAGGCAATAATATTCAGCAGCGATTTTATTGTGACTCGACTTTGTTTAGACTGTAAAGAAAGTAAATAAATGTCTGAGGCTGTTTGTGTACTAAAAAGTTTATGACTCATAAACATTCCTAAAATAATGATAACTAACAATTGTGCGGATATTAATAAAAACTATAAAGGTGATCATATCATAGGTAGCTGTATATATTTACAGTATATTTTGATTTAGGGGTTTTGTGCCCATCCCCTCGAAATCGGCATTAGCCTTCTTTTTTGTTGGCTAGTTCTTCATTAAGAATTGAATAAACAGTAAACTCCCTTAGCTTTTTCTTCTACATTCAAAATAAATGGCTTAAGTTAATAAAAAAACGACCGATAACCTGTTAAACCAAGTTTATAAATAACGTTCAAAAGGAAGAGAACATGAAACCTATTACGTCAGCATCAACTCCAATACTTACTTCAATGAACTCGCCTACACAAGCACAACAAATTAATAGTATGCAAGTAAGCCCGTCAAAGACACAAAGTATTCCCCATACCTCTAACGATACGATAGCAACTTCATCACAACAAAGTGCGGCAACTATTAAAGTAGAAACAAATCAACTTACTGCTGATGAAAAAGTAGCTTTAAAGAAAGATCTTAAAGAAATAGCTGACTTTTGGGAAAAAAAAGAAACTTCTGCTGCTGACATGGTCTCTGAAACGCAGCGTATTTTAGCGGAGGTGGCAAAAGAGCAGCCCAACTTACTTAATAAAAAATTTGATTTTACCAACACAGGCGACGAAATAGATGTCATTGATCATGATCTAACACAAGAAGAATATAACTACTTAAAAGCCAAACTTAACGCTAGTGATAAATTGATTGAAGCAACTGATTTTTTAAATGTTGCCGCAGCGACTAATAAAACACAGACACAAGCACCAGGAAATAATAAATTATATACCAAAGAAGACGTTGTTGGCCGAATTCATGTCATGGACGTAATTGAACAAGCTGAAAAAATGTCTGCTGAAAGAGTCAGAATCACTGAAGAAAATGTTGTTATGAAACCCAATGATTCAAGATCTATGTTCAGCGAGGAAGTCCACCTTAACGCGCTTGATATTGTAATGGGGGTGAGTATTTCCTTTAACGTTAAAGTTTAAGCATGTAAATCTCATTATTGAAATTTAACTAATTTTATATGAAAATGACTACAATAGTTGCCGAGAGAAATAAATTTACTGCCTGAAGTTAAGTGCGATAGCATTGAAAAGTAGGGCGTTTATACAACCTGACTTATTTATGCCCGATCATACTTATGCTGATCTAAGCTAAACTAAACGAGTAGGGCATTTAGAAGCAAATTATTCTAATAACAATATAAAGCACGCTTAATTGTTTAAATAATAACTAAAAGTTAGTTTATAAACATTGTACAGCCAATTTTAATGAAACCTGTGCTAAAAAACAAAGGTGCTGATACATAGGTGATTACTTAGGTATTTGTCAGAGATTTTGCCTCTCAAAAAATTAAGGCCAGTAATGAAGAGTATTTTGATAAGTGGCAAAGAGAAGAATTTAGGGGAAAAATAGCACTCGTAGTCCAAGTACATCAGCACTTAATAGCACTGGCTCTTGTTAATTTTTCAGTCTCAATGGTCACGAAATCAGTTTTTCGTGCAAAAAAAACAATAAAAAAATAACGTAAACCATTGATTAATAGATTTAATTAACCAATAAAGCATCTTCTAAACGCATAAAATTATAACTTATTAAAATACATATTTTAAAAGGTTATATATGTCAGGTTTTGACTACCAATTTACGGCTAACTTTTAACATTCTACTACTTTTATGTTTGATATATAAAGAAAAATTTAATAATTTTGTTTTAATCTTTTAATGTTTCACCATATTCACTAAGTGCTGTATAGAATTCCGAGCTTGCTTTTTGTGCATCTTCTTTAAATTCTTGAGCCTCTTTTAGAGTGATCACTGAGTTCTCATCATGAATTAAATCCACAGCTTTAGTCTGGAATTTTCTTATTACATTTTCATGTTTTAATATTGCTGATTCAGCCTCTGTTATTCCTAACATTTTTATTTTTGAAAGGGCTCTACCTTTATTTTTATACTTTTCGTTGAGAGTTTCCATTGCAGGAGAAAATCTATCCTTATCTATTGCTACAGCTGATTTAGAGTTATCCCTATGGACTAGTATATTCCCTAAAGGGTGCGAGACTAATTCGTCCGCAGCATTAAAATACTCTTCTATTATTTCAGCTATATCGTTTATTATTTTTGATTTATTTTCAAAAATAGCAATCCTTATGTCTTTTTTTTGATTCAACTCAACTATTTTCAAATCTTTTTTAGCATTGTTGTATGCAATTCTTAAAGCGACAAACCCAGTCACAAAACTTGGGATAGCATTTTTATTAGGTTATCTACAACAGGAACCCATTCATTAGCTGTTTGTATTATTTCTTGAGGCATTTAAGATCCTTTTTTAGTTAAAGAGTGGTCAATTAATAGTTCGGGTACCAGAAAAACATCAATAAAAAGCACCCACAAGTGAGTGCTTTATAGTATTATAAATAAAAATAATTAGCTTAGTGTATATAATCCGCCAAGATTTCTAAGCTTTTTATTTTTTTTGCTTTATAAATGCTTTTATTATCAGCAATAATTCTAGAATTACTTTTGAATAATCGTCCATTTTTTCCTCCTCTTTTAATTGTGTTTTATTGATTATACAGTGAGACTTGATCAAAATAGAGTCCTTTTTAATTAAAACTGTGATTATTTACAGTATTACTGTGAAAAACATAATCATCAAATTTCATCCATAATACGTAGCATGCAGCTAAACGGTAAAATCTTTGTTCTATCGTAATTCGATTAGCGTGCGATGTTTGAGGAGATTATTCACTTTAGATGTCTGGATAAACTATTGGGCTGATGAAAGAGTATATTTCGCTTTAATATTAAAATTAAAATTTAATTTTATACTGTATTTGAAAACTTCATCAATCCTGAAAATTTTTTCTTCCTTGATAGCTTGAACGTACGACGAGGAATGGGAAGCCTGAGCAATGAGGAGAAGCTAGTGAAAACTATTAAATAGATCTTCTAGTATAAACACCCCCCCCCCACTAAATCCGATACTATTTAGTACTGGACATAGTGTATAATTGTTAAAGTACTGGGTTTAACCTTAATATTGTCATTACTTTGCTAATTATCAAATCGAACGCTCTGTGAAATCTGAATAACTTTAGCTATAACTATCCGTCAGAATTTACAGAGCCTCACCAAAATAATACTCAATTTAGTAATCATTAGTAATAAAATATCCGCTAATACCAACATCTTTTTAATTTTACTTAACTGGTAACTCATTCTTCATGTG
This sequence comes from Colwellia sp. 20A7, assembly GCF_009832865.1. Lineage (NCBI taxonomy): Bacteria > Pseudomonadati > Pseudomonadota > Gammaproteobacteria > Alteromonadales > Colwelliaceae > Colwellia > Colwellia sp. 20A7. The sequence goes on from NZ_CP047130.1 coordinate 2,366,615, forward strand.
TTGTTTTATTCGTTAAGAGCTAACCTAAACATCAAGTAACCAAAACTAATTTGATTGCATTAACGTTTTTAAATTTCTCATTATCAAATTGATCTACACATTTAATTAATCAGCTTTGAAATATAATTATCTCATCGCGACAATTCACAAAAATGGAAATATTAAAGTTTGACGGTCTATATATTAATTTTTTATTAATTCACTTACAGAAACCTTTAGTGTCATAACCTTGTCATAAAACCCCGATAATATCCTGCCGATTTTCATTGCTATTGAGTTAACCTTAAATGAATAAAGCACTATCCAATGTACCGTTATTTTTTGTCAATTCAGATGTTAAAGAAACTTCTGCTAAATCTGCAACCATCCATACGCTAAAAACAAAGTCAGCTAAAACACAGACCATTGATACTTTATTTCGTGATCACTGGTTAGATGTTTGTCGATTGTTACATAAGTGCTATGGCTCAGGCCCTCCAGAGCCAGAAGATGTTGCCCAAGAAGCATTTAGCCGTTTTGCACAAATGAATAATCCTGAGCAAATACATGATCCCAAAGCATATATCATAAAAATAGCTATCAACATTACGCTTAAATCGATTGGTCATTTATGCAAAGCGCGAGAATTTATTACCGAACAACTGCAAATTGATGAAGACCAAGTTGACACATTTTGCCCTGAACGTATTTTGCAGAGTGAACAACGTATTCACGTTATTCAAAAAGCTACTGAACAACTCACTAATAAACAACGCGATATATTAATGCGCGCCAGAATTAAAGGTCAAACATACGCACAAATTGCTGCAGATACAGGCTGGAGTCTTGCTGATATATGCCGTCAATTAAATACAGCAATGTCTGTTTTAGAAGCGATTGACGAAGAATCATCTAGCAACAATAACGATAAGTTAGTTAAAAATACTAGTAGTAATTCACTTGCAAGCGCCCTACCCGACGAGTACAAATCATGACAGATCAACACAAAGAAAATCAAGCTAACACGGTAAAAGATCAAGCAAGAGAATGGCTTATCTATTTATATTCAGGCGAAACTACACAAAAAAAACGTGATGAATTTGTAATATGGGTAAATAAAAATGATGTGAATAGACAAGCATTTAGCCAGTCATACAAAGTTTGGCAAAGCATAGGAGCGACAGATTCATCGGTAGAATGGCTAGCACAATATACAATACGAAAACCTACTTCGTTACCGACAACAAAATCAAAATCTATACTCACTAAATCAGCGTTATGGCTAAGTGGTATTGCCGCGAGTGCTTTGTTTTTAGTTGTTAACAATACTTTTCAAGCACCTAAAACCATGAAAGTTACGGCATCTGAAATAGTGTTTACTTCACCTATAGGTGAAAACAAAACGGTTACATTAAGTGATGGTACCGCGGTTACGTTAGCAGGAAATTCCAGTATTTTGGTGGATATAAATCAACATGAAAGGCGTATATCACTGCGTAAAGGTAGTGCTTATTTCGACGTAACTCATGATTCAGAACGTGTTTTTTCAGTGTCAGCTCAACATACTGAAGTTCGGGTTCGTGGTACAGCATTTGAAGTTGAATATAGTACTGACAATGAGTTAAAAATTTCAGTACAACGTGGGCTTGTCGATGTAGCTGATTTACCTGAGTATGGTAGTAAAGATGAAAAAGTGGTTCAGTTGCATCCAAACCAACAATTACGTGCTGATATTCATGGCGCATTTGTTAATGGTGTTACTAATTTTGACCCGGAAACAGAATTTTCTTGGCTAAATTCACGATTAATTTACGACAATATACCGCTTAAAAATGTCATTGTAGATATTAATCGTTACGTTACAAAACCTATTATTGTTTCAGATGAAAGCATCAATCATCTGCCTATCACCGCATCATTTACTTTTGATCAAATTGACTCTGTTCTATCAGGATTAGTTGCTGCTTATCCTATTAAGTTAACAGAAGAAGTAAATCGTACTGTAATAACAAAAATCAATGATAAGCCATATTAGATAGGTGCTCTGGACGTTTTTCATAAGCTTTAATTTATGAAGCTTTTGTTAAACATCAACATTTACTGAAAAAAAATTCTTCTTGATGACTCTTGTAACGAACCTCTATTAATTAACCGGAAGATACATTATGAAAACATTACTCAGTAGCTCTATTAAGTTTGCACTTTTTAGTGGCGCACTTGCTTCTTTAACGCCTCAACATGTATTTGCACAACAAGCTGAAATAAATATTTCCATTCAACCTTTAGGTCAAGCGCTTAATCAGCTTTCTCAACAAACAGGAACCGTGATTATTGCACCAAGTCGCTTAGTTAGTGATAAACAAGCCGTTGCTGCAATAGGTAAACTGACAGTTATTGAAGCCGTTGACCAATTATTACTCGACAGTGGATTAATAGCACAAGAACAACCAAGTGGTGCCATCATCATAAAAAAAGCAGACTTAAGCCCTGCTTCACCTAATAAACGTGCTGCTAACTATCAAGCCCCAATGGATGAAATTGTGGTTACTGGCCTTAAACGCGAGAGCAGCTTACAAGATACGCCCGTAGCAATTTCAGTACTAGGTGGCGATGAATTAAAAGCTCAAGGTGTCACTGATTTCACCGACCTAATCGATAGTTTATCGGGCATATCAATCAATTCAGCTTTTGGGGGCCCTGAAAACAGCTTTATCACTATTCGTGGTATTGGTGGTGCTGATGATTACAAACCTAATGGTAACCCATCAGTTGCTCTGCATGTTGATGGTATTTACCAAACCTCTAATGCTTATTTAAGTATGCCACTTTTTGATTTAGAACGTATTGAAGTACTTAAAGGACCGCAAGGCACGTTATATGGTCGCAATACCACAGCCGGTACAATTAATGCAATTACGCGTGCCCCAGGTGATACCTTAAACGGTTATGCAGATATTGAATATGGCTCATACGACTTTGTTTCTGGTAGCGCTGCTGTAGGTGGCCCAGTATCAGATAATTTAGGTGTACGGGTTGCAGTATTAATGAAGCAAGGTGGTGGCTTTATGGATGGTAAAGGCGCGGGTGATTTTGCTGGGTTCGTACCTGAAGGTACTGAAGGAATTATTCCTGCGGTGACAGATCCCGGTGAACGTGATGGTTTTGGTGATGCTGATTTATTTGCTTTTCGAGGCACTGCTGAATATGAATTTGATAATATAACATCGTTAACCTTACACTATTTTGTTAGCCAAAACCGTGGCGATACTCGCCAATATGATCGCATTGCATTCGATGATGATACTTCTGCTCTTAATGCCGGTGAAAACGATAATCCTTATGAATTCTATGCCAGTGAATATTATTCACACGAAATAGACGTAAGCGGATTTTCAGGTGATTTCAGTCGTCAATTAGATAAAGATTTAAATTTAGATGTGCTATTTGCACTTCAAAGTAGTGATCGTAACGTTAGTGGAAATGGTGATGGTACTTCTTTCCCGCGCTATCAATACAATTTTGATGATAGTTTGAATCAAACATCGTTAGAAATACGGTTAAGTGATAGTACTGGCGGCCAATTTGATTGGATAGCAGGTGCCTTTTTTATCAACGATTCTGTTGACTTTACCAGTAACTGGACCAGCTATGCTGTATTGTCTCAGTACAGCTCCCCTTATAATCAACGTCGTAATAGTGTTGCTACTTTTGGTAATCTTGACTGGAATGTATCAAACGATTTAGTACTTAGTGCTGGCCTACGTTACACCAAAGATAGCGCTAAATTTCGTGGTGAAAACATTGATGCAGATCCTTGGGGATTATCGATATTTGAAGATACTTTTAACACTGATGCTAACTTTTCTTGGGATCGACAATTTGACGACAGCAACGTGTCAGGAAAATTAGCTGTGCAATATTTTGTTAACAACAACTTTAACGTATTTGCTTCTGTCAGTACGGCTTATCGTGGTGGTGGCTTTGACGGTACTTCTATTTTTTCAGAAGAAGAAACGCAGCCTTTTGAATCAGAAGAAGTATTTGCTTACGAGGCAGGAGCACGTTATGTAAACGACACGGTCAATTTTACCTTGGACCTATTTTCTTATGACTTTGAAGAATTACAAGCGACAGCACGTTTATCGAATGATACAAACGGTAGAACAAACGTAGGTAAAGCTACCGTTCGCGGTGCCGAAGCCTCACTAGCGGTTACTTTGTTTGAACAAGATAGTCATCGAGTTACCTTCAATACTGCAGGTACTTATTTAGATACTGAGATTACTGAATTTAATTCAAATCGTGTGAATGATGTTATCAGCACCATTGGCGATCCACTTCCTGGCTCACCCAAATGGAGCCAAACGGCCGCACTTAATTATGAAACGTCATTCGCTAACAATACTCAGTTAAATGCACGCCTTAATTACAGCTACCACGGTGAAGAGTCTAATCGTTTAAACGCGGGTGACGGAAACACAACGCCTTCGTACAGCTTACTTGGATTACGTGTGGATGTAACATTGAACAATGGTTTAAATTTATATGCTTATGGCCGCAATATTACTGATGAAGTTTACTTTCTTGAACTCAATAGTGGCTCTCGCTTAGTTGGTGCACCAGCAACTTATGGTGGTGGTATTAGCTACGCATTTTAACCACCAATATAAATAACGTGCCCTTAATCAGGGCGTTATTTTCTTACCATAAAGCGTCTCATATTGTTGTGACGCTTTTCTATTAAGTGTTAGTACATTTTCAGGTGACTTTATGACTTCATCAACTTGTTTTTTTTGCTTAGCTCTACCCTTACTTATATCAAATGCTGCATTGGCTAATACGCCGCAAGTATCTAAATCAGAAACACCCTATCAATTGGCCTCTTCATGGCCAGATCGTATTATTGCCACAGCGACAGAAGATCCGGCGACAAGTATTTCAATTACTTGGCGAACCAATAACATTATCGATAGTACTTATGGGCAAATAGTTAAAGCAAATTCAGATGCCAGATTTGATATGCGTGCCAGTACCGTTAACGCAATCACCAGTATTGTATCTTTAAAACAAGGTAAAAATAATCAAGGGGAATTTAAGTACCCTGCTAATGATAAATTGCCCGATGTTAATTATCATGCAATTACCTTTAAAAACTTATCTCCAGATACCCTATATAACTACCGTGTTAGTGGTAGCAAAGGTAAATGGTCGCCTTGGCAACAAATTAAAACTTCGCCGGTAACAGTGAATAAAGATGTCGAATTTCTCTATTTTGGTGATGCACAAAACGGCATTTACTCTCATTGGCCAATGGTTTTACGACGGGCTTGGAAAAACGCAACCAATGCTGAATTTGCTATTTACGCTGGGGATTTAGTAAACGAAGGAGCGAATGATAAGCAATGGTCAAACTGGCTTAATGCTGGGCGCTTTATACATGGCATGCTCCCTGCGGTATTAGTCGCCGGAAACCACGAATATGATTGGCAAGTACAAGCTAATGAAAATACAAATAACAGTATAAAAACGAGTACAAAGGCGAGCACTCAGAAAAATTGGGCGCTTTCAACACTTTGGCAAGATCAATTCACATTGCCTCCTGCTCCTAGTTTACCTAATGCATTACAAGAAACTGTTTACGTATCACATTACCCCGACTTAGATGTTTTTGTACTTAACTCTGAAGCTCAAGGTGACGTTGCCTTATTACAAGCACAAGCTGAATGGCTAGATGATCAACTACAACATAGCACCACACAATGGCGTATTGTAACTATGCACCATCCCATATTTTCATCTTGTGGTGTACCCTTAAATACTCCAGGTCAAGATGAGCCTGAAATTAGAGCGGCTTTCTTACCTATATTATTGAAACATAATGTCGACTTAGTACTACAAGGGCATGATCACACCTATGCCCGTGGTAGCATTGGTACAAAAGAAGATATTGCCGTATTGGCCAGCCATGCGTCACCTAAAAAAGTTAAATCGGTATTTGTGACATCAGTTGCAGGCCCTAAAACCTATCCTCAAAAACCGACACGGTGGCAAGAATATAGTCATTATGGTGTAACTCTTGAACGTATAGGCGAGAATACTCCTACTTATCAGGTAATTAAAAAAACCAATAATAACTTAATATATCAATCATTTACCACAGATGGAAAGTTGTATGATGGTTTTACCTTAACAAAGGCATTAAGTGGTCAAAAGATCTTACAGGTCATAAGCGATTTACCTGAACAACGTACTTTTGACAACACAGGTGACTATAAAAGCCATCATGATTTAGCAGAATAAACTTTTAAAAGATAATTGTATATCACAGCTTTCATGGTTGAAAGCTATAGATCAGGCAAAATTTGCTAAAATTATTATTCAAAGTATATTTATACGATAGAAATTAATACCTTTAGAATTGGGACTAAGGCATAGCATGTCTGGCTTTTCTTTTAACTCTAAAGGCGTTGTTATAGATTCATCCGTCGATGTCCATGGTTCAATACAGACATAAGGCGCATTAGGTTTTGCCCAAAGCCCTAAGTGTTTGTTTGTTCCCATATCAAGCGATAATACAGGCTCAGAGGAATTTGATAAAGTAATAGACGATGAGCAAATATCTCTAAATATAAGAGCGTCTCTATCAAATAATTTTTCAGTTAAAAGCAACGTTTTATTTGATGTTTTTATACTATATTTAGTTGAAGATAATAAATCATTAACTATTAACTGACACCATTCTTTCTCTTGTTTATCGAAAGTTAAATGATATTTTCCTGATTTTAAATCGTCAGGATCTAGCGCAAAAGCTGGATGTGAACCGATAGCAAAATATAAATCTTTGCTATCACAGTTAACTACTTCATAAGTAACGGTTAGTGATGATTTGGTTAAAGTAAATAAAACGTCAAACTCATATTTAAAAGGATAATATTGCATCGTTGATGTGTTAGAAATGCTTCTTAATCTAATACTTCTTTCTGTTTTATCAATTAAGCTAAAATTTTGCTCTTTTATAAAGCCATGAGTTTTCAAGGCATATTCTATGCCATCAATACTATACTTACCTTGATTCAACCGACCCACAACTGGAAATAATATAGGTGCAGATCCCGACCAAATAGTAGGGTCTGCCTGCCAAATATATTCAATATTGTCAGATTTAGAACGTAAGCTCTTTATTTCCGCTCCCATTGAATTAATGGTGCATGTTAAAAATGGATTTGAAATAGTGTAGTTAGTATTCATTATATATGTCACAAGCGGTAGCTATTACGGCAGACTAATTTAAAATTTATCCTAAGATAGGTAAAATATGAATTTACGAATATTACTTAAAATATAGAAATAGCCTGCCCTGAATAACTTTTTTTAAACAGGCTAGTTACAAAATTTTTGTTATTTATAAAGGGTTAGTATCATTAATAGATCTAATCACTTCAAAACATGCACCTAGAGTATGATAATCACATTTAGCCCCCGCACTACTCTTTTCATTTGAATACTTAGTATTTTCTCGACTAAGTAATCGAAACCAAGCACCATGTTCTTTATCAACAAAATACTCATTACTGTAATCCCAAATAGCATTATATTGTTCTAAATATTTAGGATCGTTAGTGGCGGAATATAATAAAGCAGCAGTTGCAAAGCTCTCTGCTTGTACCCAAAAATATTTGTCGTCATCACACCACTTTCCTTGGGGATCAAAACCGTAAATCAAGCCACCGTATTTTGAATCCCAAGATATATCATAAGCCCGATCGTATAAACCTACAGCACGCTTAACTAACCACTGTTCTGGATAATGTCGATTAAGGATCAATAATAGTTTAGCCCATTCTATTTGGTGACCGGGTTGAAAACCCCATGGACGATAAAGGTTTTTAGGATCGCTTTTATTGTAATCCCAATCGACTTCAAAATTTATGTCAAAGTGTTCCCAAACTAAACCATCTGTTTTCTCAGCTTGTTGAACGGTAATGTTATAGGCTAACAGTTTTGCTTTTGTTAAAAAAAGAGAATTTTTTGTCGCTTCATAAGCAGAAATCATCGCTTCACACAAATGCATATTAGAATTTTGGCCTCGGTAGTCAGACAGTACACCTTCAGAATTAATTTCGTCTGCGTATAAACCATGCTCCTTTTGCCAAAATTTATCTTCTAATAATTCATAAGTTTCTAACAGCTTTTCGTCTGTTGTAATAATTGAGGCTTTCTTGGCAGCTGCATATGCTAATAAGACAAAAGCATAGCCATACGCTTGCTGAGTCATATCCTCAGGGCTATTGTCTTTAATAGTCCAAGCATAGGTTTTAGTTAGTGGTTGCCAGTGTATATTTTCAAGGTAATCTAAACCATGCTTTGCAATATCCAAATAGTCTGTGTTTTTAAATGTAATTGCTGCAAGTGCATAATTTACAATAATGCGGGTACTACTCACCAAATGTTTTTGGTCTTTTAAAAACAATGTTCCATCATTATAGTAATTATGAAAAAAGCCACCATTTTTATCTATAACTCGTGGGGTATAAAAATCTAAGATACTCTGGCTATGAGGCATCAAAAAGTCACAACTTAAATAATCCATTGATTATCTCCTAGTTAAATACAAACATTGATTGAGGTAGTTCCGGCGTTGCACCTCGTTGTGAACAAACATAAGAAGAAATATATGCGGCAAACTTAGCGATATCAGTAAGCTTTTCATTACGTAGCAGCCCCAAAATACAAGCCGCTGTAAATGAGTCTCCTGCACCAACGGTATCAATCACAGAAGTGGGGATAACAGGTACTTCAATTAGTTCATCGCGATGTATTAAAATAGAGCCCTCTTCTCCTTTAGTAAAAATAATACTCGTTAACTCAAATAATTTTTGTACTTCTTTTAATAAGCTACTTTCGTTTCCCGAAATCCCCATGAGCTCGGCGATAAAAGGTAATTCCTCTTCGTTTAACTTAAGCACATTTGCTAAGTTAAGTGAGTTAAGAATGATGTCTTTCGTATAAAAAGGTGGTCTAAGATTAACATCAAAGACTTTAATGGCACTTTCAGACATTGCCTTTAAGAAATTCATGATGGTGATACGAGAAGTTTCATTACGCTGAGCCAAGCTTCCAAAGCATACGGCCTGTGTATTTTTGGCAATATTATGTAATTGGTCATCCCAAACTAAATGATCCCAAGCTGAGTTCTCAGCAAAAGTATAAGTAGCTTGATGTAGTTCATCTAGATTAATGTGAACAGTACCGGTAGGGAAAGCATTAACTTGAATGAATGATGTATCAACATTGTGCTTTACTAATGCCTCAATCGCATCATTACCCAAAGTATCTTTACCTACAGCACTTATCATTTTCACGGAGACATCATGCTTTGCTATTCCAGAAAGAATACAAGCCATATTTGTGGGAGCACCGCCAAAGCGAGCACTATCAGGAAAGATATCCCAAAGCGCCTCTCCAAGACCTACAACATTGAAAGGTTGATTCATAAGTAATACCGGCTATTTGGTTTAGTTTTCTAGGGCGCTGATTATTGACGATTAATTATTTCAATCATGAAAAGTCAGAAGCCCCTGATGTGTATTTCATTTAATAATGAAGACAGTGCTAGCTACCAATGTTGTATTGATAGCCGATGACCTGCTTCTATTTAAAGTGGAATAAAATTATAGATGATTTATACGGTTTGTAGTTTTTGCTTAACAAATGCAATAAGCTTTTCATCTTTAGCGTTTTCAAAGAAACATTTTTGGAATACTTCACCACCAATAGCCGTTAAAATTAATTCTTCATCAATTGCATTTAATGCTTCTAAGTAATTTTTAGCGATAGCGGTTTTTACACTGTTTAAAATTCCAGCATTAGCCACTTGCGACGCCTTACGCTCAGGTGGATAACCTTGACCTTTAACCCCGCTAAACGCTTTTTCAAACATATACTGAATATTTAAATCTGCTCCCCAACCAAATCCCTTAGCAAATGAAAGTGCCAGAGCATTACCATTATTTATTTGTGCAAATAAATAAGCGTCTGATGGGTCAATACAGTACCCACAAGTTACGCCTGGGTGTGCATTTAAAGACATTAAAGCTCCTTGCCCAGTTCCACAACCTGCAACAACAAAATCAACAGCACCTGAATTTAATAATATCCCAGCAATAATCCCTAAATGGATATAAGTTAAACGATGATCATCATCGTTTTTCATACCTACATTAAAAACACTATGGCCTTCTTTCGCTGCAACAGTATTCAACTGCTCAACGATAATAGGGTTCTTCGCTGCTTGGCTAAATTCATTCATTAATGCAATTTTCATTTTCATTTCCTCTATTACTATTAGATATCAATATCGACTACCGTATTTATGAGTTCATTATTTAAAAGGCTGCCACACATATTTATGGCTAGCTATTAATTGAGTTAATAACCTCGTTAAGATGTCATAATAACTGTAATTGTTATCGATATCAATATGGTTTTGTTTTTATATTATAATTAAACGTTATTTTTATAATCAAGCGTGAAATATTATTTAAATACCTTAAAAAACAATAGTTAACGAACAGTTAATTGTATTTTATTTAAATTATTTAAAAATTAATCAGTTAGCTAATTTACAAACAATATATATATATTTTGGAAATACAAAAATTAAAAATAAACACCAAGTTACTGATAAGTAATAGGTTTGATGAAATAGAATATGATAAGAATAAAGTTTTAGCGTTATTAGCATAATATAAATACAAATTACTGGTTGACTAGTAATCATTTTACGTGCAATCATTTCGCTTGAGTTAACGATAACAATTATAAATATAAAAGTACGGGGATGAAAATGAAGACTTATAAAAAAAATTTATACCTATCACCTTTAGCATTAGCTGTTGTGTATGCCTTATCACCACAAGCAATAGCTCAAGAAAGCGACAATAAAGTAAGTGACCAAGAAGTCGAAGTAATAATGGTTACAGGAATCAGAGCTAGTGTAACTAAGGCATTAGCGATTAAACGTTTCGAATCTGGTGTGGTTGATGCTATTTCTTCTGAAGATATTGGTAGTTTGCCAGATGAAAATATTGCCGAATCTATCCAACGAATTGCAGGCGTTCAAATAGAAAGAGACGAAGGACGTGGCGCGCTAGTCAGTTTACGCGGAATGGGTCCATCTTATGTAGGTACAACTCTTAATGGAAATGCTCTCGCGAGTGCTACCTATGATGGTGGCTTTAGATTTGATATCGTCCAATCAGAATTAGCATCAGAGATAAAAATATATAAATCACCAAAAGCTTCATTACAAGAAGATTATCTTTCTGGGACTATTGATATAGGTACAGCGAAGCCTTTATCTTTTGATGAGAGTAAAACATTCATCAAAGTTGAAGCTAATCATACTGATGTACGAGGTGAAACAACACCAGGCTTAGGTTTTACTCATCTTAATCAGAATGATGAGGGAACATTCGGTTATATGCTGAATATGGGATATAAAGAACTAAATTCGCGTTATGATTTAATGTTTGGTCAACGCTTCACAGGTGAAGAATTAAATGGCGAAACAACAAACGCTGATGGTGATATACCCGTAGAGCGAATTGATAGACCAAGATATCGTCGAGAAGATACTGACACCAAACGTTATTTATTTAGTGGTGCTCTTCAATATATCGCCACTAATAATCTTGAAATTAACGTGGATGGTGTCTTAGCATTAGATAAACGTGATAAGTATTTACAACAACTAGTACCATTATTAAATACTGGAACAACACATTTAATTAGTAGCACAAATAATACATGGGATGTTTTTGGTGTTGAAAATGTTCAAGTTGAAAGTGGTCAAACAAGAGAAATGGACGAGCGTTCTAGTTACGCCTTAACCACTACTGCTGATTGGAATGTAACTGATGATCTACTATTAACTGGTGTTGTACATTATACGGCAGGTGAACTTAAATATACGGCACACCAAACATTAGCGGCCTTAAATACACACTTGTATGTTGATATGACTCCTGATGACCCAACATTTATTACGGGTAATATTCCAGGCGTTACTGGTTTAGAAGATGTAAACTTTAATCCTTTAAATGATCCTAATACGTGGCAAAACGATAATTTAGATAAAATGAGATTAAGTGCTCAGCATAAGCCAAGTAAAAATGATGAAATAGCATTTCAATTAGATGCTAATTACACATTAGATATTGAAGGGATTGATGCTATTAAAGCTGGGGTTAAAGTTAGAAGACAAACGTTCTCAAAATCACAAACAGATCATTATTTACCTGAAGAATACTTAGTTAACAACATCATACCAGGATTAAGAAACATATCTGAAAACTATGAGGTTGTTGATGATTTCACTCATGGCAAATATCCAGGTATGGATATTGGTTTTATAGTTCCTGACATCTACTCCCTATATAGCGACTTATGCTATGAAGGTACTTGTGGTGATATAGAAGCTTTCCCAACAAGAGAAAGTGCTTCTGCTTTTTTTGAAATGGAAAGAGATATATTCAGCAGTTATGTAGAAGTTGATTTCAACTATGGTGGTTTACGGGGGGATATAGGTATTAGATACACTTCGACAGATCGTCACACAGAATTTAATGGTGCAAGTATCGATTATGCACTAACACCTGAAGCAAGAAAAATAATAGAAAATAATGGTGGTATATTGTCTGATGAACGACAATCTGCTGACATGGACTATGATAACTGGTTACCTTCTTTAAATCTTGCTTATGACTTAACTGAAGATATTGTATTAAGAGCAGGTATCGGTAAAGTTATGAAGCGTCCAGGTGCTGACGGAGGCACTGCAGCTTTCGCTCGAAGCATTGGTTATAACACTGACGATGAACGATATAGTGTAGTAGAAGGTGACGTATTCAAGGCAGCAACAACAGGAACGATTCAAAATTTAAGTGCTGAATGGTACTTCAATGAATCAAGTGCATTAACTGTAGCTGTATTTAAAAATGTATACGAAAACCAAACAGTACAAGAAGACGCTTGTTTAGCCGGTTTTGCTTCGCCAGATACTTCTGCATATGAAGCATCTTATGATGCTGCAACACAAAGTTGTATGGACATTGATGGATTTGTATATGAAATTCGTAGAAAAAGAAATACGAATGGTGAAACAACGTATAAAGGGTATGAAATTGGTTACAACCAAACTTTTGACTTCTTACCCGCCCCATTTAACGGTCTGGGTTTAATTGCTAACTATACCAGTATTAAAGCTGATAACGGCGAAGATAAACTAGCCTTAACAAGTTTATCTGAAGAAACTTATAACTTAATTGGTTTTTATGAATATGAGAATTTCTCAGCACGTATAACTTTAAACCATCGTAGTCCTTATATCATGAACGACGGTTTCTTTTGGGGAAATAATAGTGCACTAGGCGAAAATCCAGGTAAATTAGAAAAAGAAAGACACCAAGTGGATTTCTCAATGGGATATCAGTTAACTGATAATTTAAACTTATCGTTTGACGCTATAAATGTGAATAATGATTATGAGAATGGTACTCGTTATGAAAGCGCTCGTCTACAATCATTCTCTACCTTTGGTAGAACATTCATAGTTAAAGCGCAATACCAGTTCTAATAGCTCATATATGTGCACAATAGAGTAAGTGTATTGTGCACATCATTCCATTTTGAATTTATTTCAATGAATCCTATGAAAGTTAGGGGTTGCAATTTGCAACTCCTCTTTGTAGGCACCCAAAATTGATATTTATTTAACCTATAAATCAAAATTTTAAGAGTAATATAATGAAAACTTATATCACATCACATAAACACTTAATTCGTTATTCTTTACCTTTATCATTACTTTTAGTGATGAATTTATCTGGCTGTAACAGTGAAGAAAAAAACGAAGAAACTGCACAAGAAGAAATAGTTGGCGCATTGGATTCTGAAGGCTTTTGTATAGAAAGTAATGAGTTACAACTTTGTGTAGCTGAAGCGATCGAAAAAGGAACCAATACGGTTCTCTTAAAAGAGCAAGTATACCTATTAACTGAAACCATTTTATTAGCTGATAACCTAAAAATAGCGGGCAAAGGCTCTACATCAGTTGTTACATGGCATGAAAGTGTTAAAGATACCATCGATAGCCCTCTTTTCTATACAACAACAGCTGATAATGTTGAATTATCAAACTTTAAAATAACAGGTACTATTAATCAAGATGCTAACAGTGAAGACTTAAGAAACGATCATATCGGTGTGTTTTTCGAATGTGAAGGTGATCCTGCTGTAGGTGTTGCCTTGGAGTGTAATGACGTCACCATTAAAAATTTAGAAGTAGAAAATTGTAGTCATGGAATTCATATTAAAGGCACGCAAGATGTTACCGCCATAGACTTAAATTTACATAACAATGGTAATACTGAAGTAGACTTATTTCATAATATTTATTATCGAAGAGTTTCTGATGTCTACATGGCTCAAACCGATGAAAATGTGGGTGGTTTTTATAATAGCCCTAGAGGACACGGTATCAGAGCCACTAACTTGCACAATGCGACTTTTGATAACCTACAAGTGTACGGCAATGCCGATCACGGTGTGAATTTCGGTGAGATATATAACACAACATTTAACCATGTTGATATTTACGACAACTGCGCAAACCCAGCAGGTAACTGTAGCCAAATACAATGTTATGCTGAACCTTGTGATCTAACTATCGTAACAGATGTAGAGCCAGTGCTACCCAACATAGTGTTAACTGTTAATGACACTGAGACTATTGATATAAGTTGGAACCTAACTGGCTTACTTCAAGAAGCAACCAAAGTAGAACTTTTTCGCAACACAATCAATGCAACATCGGGAAGAAGTTTAGTTCAAGCCGTTGAAAAATCGGGTATAATTACTGATAGTAGTATTTTAGTGAGTACTCAATATTGGTATATGCTCAAAATACAATTTGCCAATGGAGAAACGCTAAACAGCGAAATAGCCGGACCTATTATCGTGCCCGGCACAGCACCCGAAACTAACTTAACAATGGCTCTAGGTAGCGTAAATTCTACCGTTGACTTAACTTGGGAGCTGAACAACTTTCCCGATAATATATCCAAAGTTGAGTTATACCGAAATACCGCAGAAACAACTTCAGGTCGCACTAAAGTAGCTGATGTAGAGGCCATTGGATCGATCACCGATACAGGTGTTACACTCGATGCAAGTTTTTGGTATATGTTCAAAATAACATTATCAGATGGCTCAACTATCAACACTGATATTTCAGGTCCAATTATATTAAGTAGTACAGAAGAAACAAATTTAGCGATGGCTGTAAATACTAACGGTACCGCTATTGATGTAGATTGGTCTTTAGTGGGGTTTCCTTATAATGTTGTTAATGTAGAGCTATTTCGAAACACCGTTGACGTCGCCAGCGGGCGAACAAAAGTAGCTAATGTTGATTTAAGTGGACAAGTTATCGATACCGGCGTTGTCGAGGCTACCAGTTATTGGTACATGTTCAAAATAAGCCTTTCAGACGGTACCACCATTAATTCAGAAATAACTGGCCCTATCTGTATTTCATGTACATAGATTATATGGTTGATATTCAATCGTAATAAATCTACTTATAGCCACTGTGTAATAATGAAAATAACGCAGTGGTTATTTTTTTAATAGAACCTTGATAAATTAATTAAAAAAATAAGAAAGTAACACCATGAAAAATAAAACAAAAGAAATTAAACTCGGCTTATTAAGTCTTTTAATAGTGTCACTAGTAAGCTGCTCAAAGATTGATACTCAACAACAAAATAACTTTGAAGTATTAAGCAACCTAGCTGCATGGAAACTAAAATTATCTGACAAAGGAACAAGCAATTGGCAAAAAAACTGGTTTAAAGACGGATTAATATCAACCGTTAAACAATCAGAAAATGGCATGAACTTAATTGCAGGATCAGCAAACAGAGATGACGCTCACCACACTGTACTTTGGACAAAAGCGTCCTTTGAAGGTGATATTAAAATTGAATACAACTACACACGCACCGACACACAAATAATCAATGTAAACATCTTATACATTCAAGCTCAAGGCCTTGGTATAGCAAATTTTGATAAAGATATATCTCAATGGAATAGCTTTAGAGAAGTACCAACGATGAGCACTTATTATAATTATATGACCCCATTGCATATTAGTTATGCTGCATTTCCTATGGTTAATGACGATCCTGAAAATGATTATTTACGCGTAAGAAAATACCCTATAACTAATGACAAAACATTTCATCAAACAGAAGTAGAGCCGACTTACTTTAATACAGGGTTATTTCTCCCTAATGTAACTTACAAAGTCACTGTTATCAAAACCAAGTCAATACTTCACCTCAACGTTGAAGGCGGCGGCGAAAACAAACTATATTCATGGCCATTAAGTAAAGACCAATCCCCACAAGAAGGTCGTGTAGGATTACGTCATATGTATACACGTTCAGCGCAATATAGTGATTTTAGCGTCTATACAAAATAAGCAGAGTGAATAACGCCGCCACGTTACTATCAATAAAGTAATCGACTCCCAATTAGCCAGTTTCATGGCTAAAAAGTTAATCAATAAAGCGTTAATAGATCAATAATAGGTAAATAAAATGTTCAAAAAAACATTCATTTCTTTAGTCATCACTAGCGTATTTATTATTAATCACGCTATAGCACAAGACAAACCGCTTACTTCAACGCAAGCTAACGCAATAAAAAATACTCCTGAAAAAAAAATATACAAATATGACGGTAATTTAGCTCATCAAAAACTGTTTGACGGTTTATCTAAAAATTATGACGTGGTTTTTCTAGGAGATAGCCTAACAAATGGCGGACGTTGGTCAGAAGCTTTTATCGAGAAAAGAGTCGCGAATAGAGGTATTGGTGGTGATACATCACAAGGAATATTAAACCGAGTTGATAAAGTTATCGCGCTTAATCCTAAGACTGTTTACCTTATGCTGGGTATTAATGACATTATGCATGATAAAAAATCGGCTTATATATTCGAGCGATATAAGAAAATTATCACCAAATTAACACATAACAAGATCAACGTTATTGTTCAATCAACCTTATTAACGGCTAAACCTGAGTTAAACAACGAAGTGGCTATATTAAATAAAAAACTGCTCGCGTATACCAAGCAACTTAACTTACCTTACATTGATTTAAATAAAGATCTTGCGCCATCAGGCATATTAACCGATGACATCACTCGTGATGGTATCCATTTAAGAGCTGAAGTTTATCTTAAATGGTTTGATATCATTAGAAAAAGTGGTCATATTTAATAAATAATTCAAGCCAGTGTAAGGGGGTTAAAATCAGCCTAATTATATCTTTTGAGCTCTATTTTTCCAAAATATAGGCAAGCACCTCTTTGTTATGCTTGACATTAAAAGTAAATAAAAAGCGGCCTTAAATTACTACGAATAGCATTCAAGATCGCTTTTTTTATTACATTTTTTATATTACAAAAACAAGATAATCACTACATAAACCCTGTTACAAACATACTTAATAATTCATATATTAGCTATCATAAACAATGTTAGCTAAGGTTTTGTTTTCAAGATTAAGTCCCGTTGTTACCTTAATATCTTTCTGATAATACGCATAACCTCGTTGTGTACCTACCGCAATGAGCATTGAACTAGGAACAAATTCAGGATTTTTGGTATGCAGCTTAATCGTATGGTTATGGCCATTAATCGTGGCTAAAATATTATTTGCAAGACCATTTCGACTATCTAAAATATCTAAATCAACCGATGCATACGATGAGCTGCCATAAGGGCAACTTAATGCTTCAGCGTATTTAGCATTAGCTCTACAATTAGTTAATCTATCTTTATTGCCAATATTGAAACCTGCAGCAATACAGTCTCTTACTTCACAGTTTTCAACAATATCCGCTGCCCCACCTAAACCGGTACAAATACCTCGTCGCATTTGATAAACACTACAATTGCGAATAGTGGTACTGCCAGTAGCATTTCCTCTAAAGTTGCCATACAAACGAATACCATCTTCACTTAAAGAAATAATTTCATCAGGTAAAATTTCGCCTTTATCGCTAACGGTGACACCTTCCACATACCCTGTTTTAGGTACTTTAAAGCCATGTTCATAGGCATAACCACTTTTCTCAGCAAGCAAACTATTGGTTGTTTTTACCAAACCATCAACGTGACAGTCTTCAATAAACGTATCAATTGCTCCTTGAACAAAAATAGCATGCCCCATGGCTCTCATGTGTACTTTACAACCAATAAGTTTAACGCCAACCGCAGGCCACCCAACTCTGATACCATTCATTTTTCTAACAACTTGACCATTAATACCATATAAGCTGCCATAACCCCATGGCGTTGAGCCTGAGGTAGTAATATCAACATTTTTTAGGACAACACCCGTACCAACAACATTGAATATTTTATTTCGACTTTGGTATCCTGATTTATCACCAAAAGTTTCTATAGTTACGCCTTCAAAAACACTATTTTCGCCTGCTAAATCAATAACTCGATAAAATCCATCGGCTCCCGGTGGGTTACCAAATAAACTGAACAGAACAGTATCAACCTGCAAGATAACCCCTGTTAAGTCATAATGGCTATTACTACCAGTAAACGAAATAAACTTATGGGAAGTAGCTGAATCAAGTATGTATATACCTGAAGCTAAGCGTACTTTAATGTTATCTACACTCGCATAATGTCGTAATTCATCCAGATTATTAATGGTAATAAAATGATCAGAGTAAGACTGACTGAGTCTAGTCGTACTTAAAGATGAACATGCTGTAGTGGCCAATAAACATAAAGCTGAAGACAGAAACTTTCTACGACTTACTGAAGTGATAATTGTCTTAACATGGCTACTTTGATTAGTTTTTTCTATCATTTAAACTCCAATCATTAATATTATTTTTAATAAAATCAATCATGTCGACTAGTGATTGTTGCCTTGATTAAAATGGCTATCAGAGCAACATTGACATAAAGGACAAGTGTAATAAACCTAGTTCAAATTACTTAAAGAATAAAAAGAGTGCTTTAACTTACAGGTAAAGCACTAAAAAATGGATATTGATAACACATCAACATCCATGCTGAACGAATATAAATTAGCGAGCCAACCAGCCGCCATCTACGGCTAAAATGTGACCATTAACATAATTACTGGCTTCACTCGCTAAGAAAAGTGCAGCACCAACTAACTGTTCAGGCTGTCCCCACTCTCCTGCTGGAATACGTTTTTTTATTTCATTATTACGTTCAGAATCATCTCGTAAGGCTTGTGTGTTATCCGTTGCAAAATAGCCTGGCGCAATAGCATTAACTTGAATATTATTAATTGCCCATTCGTTAGCTAATGCCTTAGTTAAACCCACAACAGCATGTTTACTTGCCGTATATGCTGGAACAGTCATACCGCCGGTATAAGACAACATAGAGGCGATGTTAATAATTTTACCGCTACCTTTTGCTAACATTTTTTTACCAATAATTTGGCATAATAAAAACATTGAATTTACATTTATATCGATAACTTTAGTGAATTCATTAAGTGGGTATTCAACGGCAGGAAAACGAGAAATAGTACCACCATTATTAACCAACACATCAATTTCGCCATAAATATCAACCGCTTCTTTTGCTAATTTTTCAACTGCATCAAAGTCACTCAAATCAGCATAAACGCCTGTAGCAATACCGCCAGCGGCTGTGATTTCACGTTCTGTTTGCTCCGTTCCGCCTTGACGAGAACTTGCACAAATAACCTTAGCTCCTGCCGCAGCAAAACCTATAGCAAGGGCTTTTCCTATACCACGACTTGCACCAGTAACTAAAACAACTTTATTTAACACTGAAAACAAATTTTGCTCTTTCATTATTCTTCCTCTTACCTAATATGAGTCATTTATATTTATGTCCAAAGTCTAGCTGCGCCTCGAACTCTTGATGAGTATCCCCACGTTGAGGGAAGTATTTTTCCATTCCATCTATCTGCATAAACAAACTTTTCGACTAAAGCAGGTAAATCCGAATACAAGGATTGAATGTTTGACAGTCCACCACCTAACACAATGACATCAGGGTCAATAATGTTGCAAATACTGGCAATTGCTCTGGCAATTCGATCAGTTAATGCTGAAATTTCAAAAACAGCGGCAGAGTCACCTTGAGCGGCTAACTCTACTATCTCTTTTCCTGTTTTTTCTAATTTGGTTCTGGCTTTATAACTTCTTGATAAACCCGTACCTGAAATCCACTGCTCTAAACACCCTACTTTTCCGCAGTAACATGGAATACCTTTCATTTCTTGAAAGTTGGTCCAAGGAAGTGGGTTATGTCCCCACTCAGCAGCAATACCGTTACTTCCCTCAATTAATTTTGAGTCGATAACAAGTCCACCACCGCAGCCTGTTCCCAGTATGATTCCACAAACAATCGGCACGCCTTTTCCTACACCATCATAAGATTCAGACAGAGCAAAGCAATTCGCATCATTGGCTATTTTAATTTTGCGATTAAGCACATATTCCAAATCATCTTTAACGTCTTTGCCGTTCATATATAATCGATTTGAATTACGCATACGCCCTGTCACAGGAGAAATAGAGCCTGCCATACAAACACCTACCGGTAATTTTCGCCCTATTTTTTTCTCTATATCAGTAACGAGCTTATTCATAATATTCAGTGCCGCCGAATAATTACCCGGCGTAGATTCGCTCAAACTATGAATAATATCGCCTGAAGGGCCTAGTGCAGCGGCTTTAATTGTTAAACCACCAAAATCTACTCCAAGACGTATCACCAGTAGGGCTCCCAAACTTGTTCAAAACGGATGATAGCCTCAAGGTAGAAATAATCTCCCCATGTACAATACTCATCTACACCAACATTATTAGGCTTATGATATACCGCATGTTTTAATAAACCCGTACCTGGCTCTAACGACTTACAACTGTAGTTATTGATTAAACTGGCCATCATAGCTTTACATGCTGCTGCATAAGTTTCTCTATCAGGATCCTGAAGAGGAATATATTTTAAAAGCTCAAGCATTCCACAAATAGCAATAGCTGCAGATGAAGAGTCTCTAGGTTCGTCTCCCTCAACAAAGTCTAAATCCCAATAGCAAATTAAGTCTTCTGGCAGACGGTTTAAAAAGTAGTTAGTTACGCGACAAGCTTGCTCTATTAAGGCTGGAATTTGATGATATCGATAAACCAATGGGAAACCTGAGATCCCCCATGCTTGACCTCTTGCCCAACAAGAGTCATCAGAAAAGCCTTGGTGTGTTGCACCAAACTTTCCTTCTCCTGTTAGCGTATCGATAAAATAAGTATGAAAAGTTGAAGCATCATCACGTATTAAATATTTTAACGCTTGTTCGATATGTTTATTGGCCGCATCACGATACTTATTATCGCCAGTTTGTTCGCTAGCCCAGTACAATAAAGGAATATTTAAATTACAATCAATAATCATACGACCCGATTCAGCAGGGTCATTTAAATTACCCCATGCTTGAATGATTTTTCCAGTATCTATATAGCGATCATATAAGCAATCCGCTGATTTTAATGCCGCTTCTTTACAGTCTTTATCACCCGTATTTTTATATCCCGCAACACAAGAAAGCAGATACAAAAAACCATGATCATGGTGGTCCACTTCAATTCTTTCTTCAATGCGTTTTTTGTACGAAGGTATTTGCGCACTAGCAGCATCTAAAAATTGTTTATCTTCAGATAACTCATAAGCTAACCAAAGTTGCCCACTCCAAAAGCCACTAGTCCATTCAACATTATCAATCTTTTTATATATTCCATTCTCTGCAGCTGGCTCTGGATATGAGTCTTGGAAATATTCGATATTGCAACTGATTTTTTTCAGTGCAATAGACTTCGCGTTTTCTAACAAATTTTTAGTTAATGTCTGTGCACTAAAAAACTTATCCTTATCTCTTAGCTCTTCTCTCACACTACTTTGACCAAAGTCAGAAGATTTTTCTCTAATATTCAACATAACAACTCCTGCAGACAGATAATAAATTTCTATCTTTTTAAAAATATTGTGTAAATCATTTGTTTTGATAATTTATGGTATCGATAACATTTGTGTTTGTAAAGTATAAGTTTCATCTTTAATTATTAAATTAATAAAGCACATATGAAGATCTTGCCTTTATCGAGGTATTTAGCTTAAGTTGGGATGTTCAGGATGGGGGAAACATTACAATTTCATAATTGTAATGTTTTGAATAGTAGTTGATGAAGAGCGAATAAAGATTACAGCTAATTCCTATTTAAACTGAATTAGATTTAAGGTGCCCCTAGTATATAAGAACCTTTAATTAAAAGATTAAATGGGTTATTTAACTAAGCAGTGTGCAGACGAGGCACGTTCAATCAACTTAAATTGGGCAACATAATGATTGTAGCCTGGACTGATTGAATCACCTTCTCTTAACAACTTATCCAGAATTTGTACCGCTTCAAAAGCCATTTCTTCAAGAGGCTCATAAATGGTTGTCAATTGTGGCCATATCGCAGTCGCGGCTGGGGAGTCATCAAAGCCTACAATACTAATTTCTTCTGGTATTTTAATATTTAGTCCATGGGCAACAGCAACAATTGCGGTGGCCATCTCATCATTTGCGGCAAAAATAGCCGTAGGTCTAATATCTGAAGGACCAGGCTCTAATAACTTATGTGCTGCATCTAAACCGCTTTTATAGCTAAAATCACCTTCAAAAACAAGTTTGTTATTTACTTCTAAACCGGCTTCCGACATCGCAACCATAAATCCTTCAAGGCGACTGTTAGCAGGGGAATGGTCTTCATCTCCCTTAACAAAAGCAATATCTTTATGCCCTAACTCTAACAAGTAATGTGTCATTGCTGATGCAGCAGAATAATCATCAATCAACACCGCAGGAGAATGTAATTTAGGGTTACCTGAAGCAAAACTAAGCGCAATAACAGAGTGTTTACGAGCTAATTGATGCGCTTCTAACATATCACAAATTGGCGGAGGTAAGATAACCCCACCGACCCCTTTATCTATTAAAGCACGCAAGGCATTTAAGGGTTCCTCATGACCTGATAATGGTTCAATAACTAATTCACAGCCTAATTTAGATGCTGCAGAAAAAGCCCCCATTAGAAAACCGCCTAGATTAGACGACTTAGGGTTATTAAACAGAACACCTATTTTTTGAACGCCGGTTCTAGCCGCCCTAGCAGCCATGTTGGGTATGTAATTTAACTCAAGTATCGCATCAGATATTTTTTTTCGAGTTTTATCACTCACGCGTCCAGAGTTATTAACAACTCTTGAAACCGTCATGGCTGATACACCTGCAAATTGAGCTACGTCGTAGATAGTTGTAGCATGTTTACCATTTTTAATTTTTTTGCTATCCGATTGCATTAATATCCCTCAATATGTTATCGAAAGTGACAGGTGTATTGATTATGATATCGATAAAATCATACAACCTCAAGTTATAGATAAAATATAACCTCTCTAGGCCATACAATCTATTATTTCTAAGCTTGAATTCTCAGGTACTTTAATTAAAACTTTTATTATTAATACTTAAGTTTTATTTCACTCAATAATATTAGTGTTCCATAAGTCGTTTTATATACTGTTACGAATAAGAAGCTATATAAAATTAACTAAATGCAACCAACTTAGAGCCGCTTATACTTCGAGTAACCTACTATTAATTTATTTTCCTTTACACCTAATATATTGATAAAAAACTTTACATTCAACAATTAAATGTTATCGTTAACGCAGTTATATATATTAAAAATTAAAACATATAATACAAATGGTGTACTCAATGAATTTTACAATAAGTAAAGCGGATCGCACTTTACCTACATTAATAGCTTTATTAATTTCTATTACCTTACTGCCTTTAAAGCTTAACGCTTCTGAAATACCTGTTAAAACTTACAAAATAGTTACGGATATACAAGCCGATGGAACCGCAGGAAAGCTTATTTCCGAGTTTGCTAAAAATGTTCAAAAAAGAACAAATGATAAAGTACGTTTTAAAATATTTCACGCTGGTGTTCTCGGAGATCAATTACAATATTTTCAACATATACAAAGAGGTGTTATTGATATTGGTCTTATTAATAGCGCATCGATTGAATCAGTTATACCGTATTTAGGTATTATGAATATGCCTTATTTATTTCGCTCAGCGGAAGAATATAGGAAGGTAATGAACAGCGCTAAAATTCGAGATATTTTATTCGAATCAGCTAAAAAGAATAGGTTTGCCTTTCTAGGTTACCTAAGTAGCGACTTTAGAAGTATATATACATCTAAACCCGTTACTAATCGTTTAGAACTTGCTTCTCTTCGTTTAAGAACCATTTCTAGTCAAACATATATGCAAATGCTTCATCGATTCGGAGCTGTCCCTACAGCCCTTCCCTTTGGTGAACTATACTCCGCCATGCAACAAGGTGTAGTAGATGGCGCTGAAGGTGGAATAGCCGGTATTTATGAAGCAGGTTTTAGCGATGTTGCCAAATTTGTATTACATACCGAACATACGCGATTAACGGACTTTGTTATTGCAAGTACTAAGTTTACTAATAGCCTATCAGAAACGGAACGCCAAATTGTTAATGAAGAATTTATACACATTAGTGACAAATCGATAGATTTTGCCCAAGAAAATGAGCGTATTACTAAGAAAAAACTGATCGATGAAAAAGGCGTTAAGTTTTACAGTGTAGATAAAGAGGATTTTATAAACTCTGTTAAACCATTATATGAAGCTGCTTTAGCTGAACCGGAAAAAGCAACGTTATTAAAAGCCATTTTACAATTAGAGCAAAGAACGCTTTAAGCCGATATTTATAATATTTAACAATGATTTATAATGAGAGTTCCTATGTCAGAAGTAAATGAAAATAATCCGAATCAACAAGCAATCCCTCCTGTAAATACCTCATCTTTAATCAATGCATTTTCTATTAGTGCAAACGTACTTAATAAAGTAATACAGTGTTTTCTCGTTGGATTATTGGCTGCAATGACAATTGCCATTGCTTACCAAATCACCTCTCGCTTTATCTTTAACTCACCAAGTAAGTATACTCAAGAATTCCTAAGATACTCTCTTATTTGGCTTGGGTTAATTGCCGGTGGCTATTGTTTTTTTTCTGCAAGACACCTCAATCTACCTTTATTGATCGAAAAACTTTCTTTCAAAAATGCTTCCCGACTTAAACTATTAAATGCTGGGTTAACACTAGTATTTGGTGTTGTACTTTTGATTGGTGGCTATCAATCTCTACTCGATAATATGCTAATGAAAACCGCTATGTTTACTCTTCCTATTGGTATATTACAGCTCAGTATATTTATTTGCGGTGTTATGGTCTTACTGTCTCAGTTACATAATATTTATAAATTATTTGAAATTAAATGTGTGAATGGTTTTGATCTTTTATTAATTTTATCCTTCGTTGCGGTTTTTGGTTGTTTTCTTTGGTTTTTATCTCTAACCGATTCATTTTCTTACCTAGTAAATAATCACTTAGAGCTTTCATCTCTCACAGTTCTTTTTTCTGTATTTTTCTTATTCCTTATTCTCGGAACGCCTATTGCTGTAGGCCTTGCGTTTTCAGGTTTAGCAACATTATTTTTACAAGTGGAGTTGGCTCCTTTATTTCCAACTGCTGGCCAAACAATTTTTAATGGTTTAGATAGCTTTGGCTTTTTGGCTTTACCTTTCTTTATTCTTGCTGGTAGTATTTTGAGCCATACAGGACTAGCCAGACGATTAATTGACTTAGCAATGCTTATCGGTGGTCGAGTACCTGGGAGCTTATGGCAATCAAATGTTCTCGCTAACGCTTTATTTGGTACTTTATCAGGTTCTGGAATTGCTTCAGCATCAGCGATTGGTGGAATAATTACCCCTGTAGCTAAAGAAAAAAATTATGACATGCCTATGACCGCAGCTGTTAATGCTGCTTCAGCACCTTGTGGAATGCTTATTCCTCCCTCTGGCGCCTTAATTGTATATTCACTAATAACAGGAGGTAGTGCTTCAATTATTTCTCTTTTCTTAGCCGGCTATTTACCCGGTATGATTATGGCATTATGCGTCATGGTTTCAGCTTACTTTTATGCAAAGAAAAAAGGCTATAAGGCTGAAGGAAATAAAATAAGTTGGTCAGCTAAATTATCTATATTTTACAGAGCACTGCCTAGTTTATTTTTGATAGTTATTGTAATGGGTGGCATTTTAGGTGGTTTATTTACCGCAATAGAAGGTTCAGGAGTGGCTGTTGTTTATAGTTTACTATTAGCACTTATTTACCGCGCTATATCGATTAAATCTTTGTTCAATATTCTACTAGAAACAGCTATTGTTTCAGGTGTCATTCTTTTCTTAATTGCTTGTTCGGGCATGATGAGTTGGACAATGACATTTGCTTCTATTCCTGAAACTGTTGGACAAATATTGACTGGAATGAGTGATAATAAATACATAATTTTATTATTGATAATAAGTGTTTTACTTATTGTGGGTGTTTTTATGGATATGTCACCCGCGATGTTAATTTTTACACCTATATTCTACCCTGTTGTTGTTAATTTAGGTGTAGATCCTGTGCATTTTGGTATTATTTTAGTTTATGCTTTAGCCTTAGGGGTGGTAACACCGCCTGTTGGTACTGTTTTGTTCGTTTCCTGTAGTATTTCCAAAGAGAAAATTACCGACGTTATAAAACCACTTTTCCCTATTTTTGGGCTGCAGCTAATTGGGTTGTTGCTAATCACTTTTTTTCCAGCAATCAGTTTAACTTTGCCTAAACTGTTCGGCTTATAAGTTACTAAATATTAAAGGCTAAACGCTATTGTATATTAATGAGTAATTAGCAGAAAATAGCGTTCGAAACTCCTTTATTGCATTCATATTTTAACCAGAATTAACATCATCTTATATAAAATAACAGAGTATTAAATGAACTCAAGAACATCACTTTCTAGCTGGAAAAAACTAGTTACTCAGTCTGAAACTATGGCTAAATGTCATATGAAGGAATTATTTGCCATAAATGAGCAACGTTTTAATGAATTTTCCATCCAATTACCCTCTTTTCTTTTAGATTATTCCAAAAACCTTATAACCACAGAAACTATATCAACCTTGCTTGAATTAGCTAAAGAGTGTGATGTTGAAGTGTGGCGTAAAAAGATGTTTCAGGGCGAGTCTATTAATTCTACTGAAAATAGAGCAGTACTTCATACTGCATTACGAAACAGATCTAACAAAGACATTATTATTGCTAAAAAAAACATTTCTGAAGATATTCGTCATGCCTTAGTAAAAGTTGAGGAATTCAGTAATAAAATTAGACAGGGACTATGGAAAGGGTATTCAGGAAAACCTATCACTGACGCTGTTAATATAGGTGTTGGTGGCTCTAATTTAGGGCCGCAAATGGTTACTGAAGCACTAAGACAATATAGTGATAATAGTATTAATGTTCATTATGTTTCAAACGTAGATGGTACACAAATAGCAGATGTTTTAAGGAAACTAAACCCTGAAAAAGTTTTATTCATTGTTTCTAGTAAAACCTTTACGACTACCGAAACCATGACCAATGCTAAAACGGCAATGAAATGGCTTACTGCTTCTTCATTTGATAACAAAGCAATAAAGAAACATTTTGTCGCTGTATCTTCTAACAAGAAAAATGCGATATCTTTTGGCATTGAAGAGAATAATGTTTTTGATATGTGGGACTGGGTTGGTGGTAGGTTTTCACTTTGGTCTGCAATAGGTTTACCAATCGCGATTGATCTTGGTTTTGATAAATTTATTGCGTTACTTGATGGCGCTAACGATATAGACAATCACTTTTGTTTTGCCCCATTAGAAAGTAATGCACCAGTTATACTCGCTTTACTCAGTGTATGGAATTGCACTTTCCTTGGTCATCAATCACAAGCAATATTACCTTATGATCAATCATTACATAGGTTATCAGCCTATTTACAACAAGCTGAAATGGAGAGTAATGGAAAATCTGTTAGCTGGGATGGCGATGACATTGATTATGCGACAGTGCCAACTATATGGGGTGAGTTAGGTATTAACGGGCAACATGCTTTTTACCAATATTTACACCAGAGTAACAATATTGTTCCAGCTGACTTTATTGGTTCTGTTGAAACAGTTACACCCGTAAATAATCATCACAACACCCTGCTGTCTAACTTCTTAGCGCAAACACAAGCATTAATGCAAGGTGTAAATAAAGGACAAATATGTCTTGATCTAAAAGCTAAAGGTTATACCGACGAGTATATAGAGAAAGTTTCCTCACACAAAGTGCATAAAGGAAATCGTCCAACCAATACCATTCTATTAAAGCGCCTAGAACCTCGTTCATTAGGTAGTTTAATTGCGTTATACGAACATAAAATCTTTGTACAAGGGATCATTCTTAAAATATGTTCATTTGATCAGTGGGGTGTAGAGTTAGGTAAAAGTTTAGCCCATAAAATACAAAAAGAACTAGAAGGTAAAGAAATTAATGCGGGTCATGATAGTTCAACTAAAGGTTTAATGAATTTCATTTATTCAACTTTAGAAAACACTAAATAGCGTTAATTACTCTATTATAAAACATATTAGGATACAAATGGAGGACAAAATGAAGACATATAAAAAAACAAACAAGATAAAAAGTACTCTCATAAATTCATTGTTATTATCAGTAGGTCTATTGAATATAAATGCCTCTGCAAATGTTGAGCCTGCGTCATTATTTACCAATAATATGGTTATTCAACAGCAAACTAATGCTGCTGTTTGGGGGAAAGCCGATCCAAAAGAAAAAATTATTATTACTGCAAGTTGGGGGGAAAGCATATCCACTGTTGCTAACAAACTTGGTTATTGGCAAGCGACTTTACCAACGCCCATAGCAGAAAAAAATAATCCAAAACCATATACCATCGAATTCAAGGGTAAAAACACTGTTGTGATAAATAATGTTCAAGTAGGTGAAGTATGGTTAGCTTCTGGACAGTCTAATATGTCTTATAGTATAGACAGATTAAAAATACCTCGAGATCAAATTGGCGCGATAAACTTTCCTTATATCAGGGAGTTTAAAGTTAAAAAAAATGCTTCAATAACACCTGTAGATAATGCTGTAGGTCAATGGATTTCAGCAAATGAAGATAGTGTTTTAAATTTTTCAGGAACAGCTTACTTTTTTGCAAGAGAGATTCATCAAGCAACCGGTTTACCTGTGGGTATTGTAAATTCAAGCTGGGGAGGCACCCAAATTGAAACCTGGTTATCTAAAGATTCACAATTAAATCACCAATCCACTCAAAAAATTAAAGCTGACTTTGATAAGAAAGCCTTAACATTCAATACTAAAGAGTCAACAAAGATATACCAAAAACAACTACAAGATTGGCAAACTGATAAGAAAAATTCTGAAACCAATGGCAAACTATTTACTCAAAGAAAGCCTTATTTACCTGAACATCCACATGCAGGTAAAAATTATCCTAGTAATTTATACAACGGTATGATCAACCCAATCAAAGGTTATATGGTGAAAGGAGTAATTTGGTATCAAGGCGAAAATAACGGCAAATCCGCTGAAAGAGGAAACTTTTACCAAACACAACTAACACAACTCATTAATGACTTTAGAGTTGATTGGGATATGCCCAATTTACCTTTTTATGTTGTGCAATTAGCAAACTTCAAGAAAGCACAAAGCAACCCTGTTGAACCAAACCAATATTGGCCTTATGTTAGAGAATCAATGCGCAAAGTAACTGATACGCTAAAGAATACAGATATGGTAGTAACAATAGACATTGGTGATGCTGATAACATTCATCCTACAAATAAAATGGAATTGGGACGACGTTTATCATTATTCGCGTTAAAAAATGAATATAATAGAGATATTATTGCATCTGGCCCTAAGTTCCAATCAGCTGAAATAAAAGGTAATAAAATGATACTTACTTTTTCTGAGGTTGGTTCTGGCTTGGCAACTGATGATGGGCAGCGATTAGCGGGTTTTGTTATGGCGGAGAGTAATGGAGAGTATATTTGGGCAAACGCTGAAATAATACCAGGTATAAAAAATAACACTCAGCAAGTAGAGATAAGTAGTCCAAAAATAAATAAGCCAACTTCCATTAAATATGGTTGGGCAAATAACCCGAATATGCTTAATTTATATAATAAAGAAGGATTGCCAGCTTCTCCATTTAGTACTAAATAGCTTATATTTTGATTTGTTACAAGTTATTAAACACTAACAATCATTATACATATACTGCCAAATCGATATTATTAGCTTATGGACAATATCGATTTGATTACTCTGTTTAATCATAGAATAGCTAATATAATTAATTACTCTAGTTGGATAGGTGTTTTAGAATTAAAATTGATGTGTGTAGCTCATACCAAGCTAACTATTATGACCCTGTAACAATATCTGTGTAAGTACCATTTTTAAATATAGTCTGAAATACGGTCTTCGAATTCAATCATAAAACGATTCAAGGCCGATTTCCAATTCCTTATTGGCATAGTCCATTTTTTCGATGCTTGAGTAATGGCTAAGTAAATAACTTTCTTAGCTGAGTCATCGTTGGGAAATACCTTTCTGTTTTTAACCGCTTTGCGTATAACGCTGTTTAACGATTCTATCGCATTCGTTGTGTATATAGCCTTGCGGATATCATTCGGGTAAATGAATAAGGTATTGAGATTATCCCAATGACGTCGCCAGGAAGCTGATATGCTTGGGTATTTATCGTCCCAGCGTGCTGAGAATGCATCTAATGCCTTCAATGCTTGCTCTTCATTAATCGCTTGGTAAATTGTTTTTAGGTCTTTGGTTACCGCTTTATAATCAGTATAAGGCACAAATTTCAGCGAATTCCTTACCATATGTACAATACATAACTGTATTTGAGTATTTTCAAAGGCGGTATTAATGGCATCAGGAAAGCCTTTTAAACCATCAACACAGGCAATAAGGATATCTTGAACGCCTCGGTTTTTGAGCTCGGTCAACACATTAAGCCAGAATTTAGCCCCTTCATTTTCAGAGAACCACATACCCAGTAAGTCCTTTTGCCCTGTGACATCAACGCCTAGCGCTAAATAAACCGCTTTGTTGATAACCTTATTATCTTCTCTGATTTTTAGACGGATACAGTCCATATAAACGATAGGATAAACAGGCTCTAACGGCCTTGTTTGCCATTCATCGACTTTTTCAATTACCGCATTGGTCACACGAGAAATTAAGGTGGGAGAGACTTCTGCGCCATAAAATTCATCAAACGAGTCGACGATATCGCGCGTCGTCATACCTTTGCCGTAAAGGTATAAAATCTTGTCGTCCATAGAGGTGAATCGTGTTTGATTTTTCTTTACGAGGAGCGGCTCGAAGCTACCATCACGGTCACGTGGTGTATTTAGCTCAAACTCTCCGTCCTCGGTTTTAACTTTTTTAGCGCTAAAACCGTTACGGTTGTTGGGCGTACTCGTTTTTTCATGTTTAGCGTAACCAAGGTGGTCGTCTAATTCAGCATTTAATGCCGCTTCAACAGTAACCTTGGTTAGCATAGCTCTGAATTTATCTAAATCTTCGCCTGTTTTAATACTTTTTGCGGCTTCTTTTGCAAAAGCTTCAAGTTCTTTCTGGTTCATGTGTTTTACCTTTCTTTGATACCACTAGGGTAACTGATGAAAAGTACTTACACAAAATCTGTTACAGGCTCACTATTATTTATCCAATATATGAGTGACCGCATCAGCCAGCCATATCAAGGCTGGCCCTTTGGCCTTTTGTTTGGTCATCACACGTTCAATTTGCATAGGCCACGGCTTATGATCGAAACTTAAATTCATGCGTACCATTTCACCTCTTTTTTCGTATTGTTCTGCCATATAAGCAGGAATATAACTCCAACCTAATCCTGCTTTTACCATTGTATTAACAGCATTAAAGTTACTTCCCCACCAAGTATGCGAAGAAATATTCGGGCTTTGCGGCAAGGTTTTTTCATCAAGTCCTCTTGTCAATAATTGACGGTGGGCTGATAAGTCTGAAACGGTGACTATATCCATACTCGCTAGTGGATGTGATGGACTCACAACGCCATAAAATGGCAAACTCCCTATGTAACATAAATCCACTTCTTTCGGGAAACCGATATTCGCAAACATCAGCCCTATATCAGCTCGTTCAGTGTTCACCAAGGTTAATACATCGGGTGTTGAAACAGCATAAAGCTCCAAATTAGTACCAGGAAACTTCGTTGAAAAGTTATTTAAAATATCAGTAACTACCGGAAGTAAGGCATCATCTAGCGCTATTTTAACTTCTGTTTCATGAAATAAACTTAAAGCGTTGTTTACTGAGTCAAGTTCATAAGTTTGTTGCAAAATGGCTTGGGCAAACGGTAATAATCTTTCACCATGAGAGGTTAATGACGGTTTACGACTAGTGCGATCAAATAACCGCGTATTAAGTTCAATTTCAAGATTAGCAATCCCCTGACTCACTGCAGATTGAACCTTACCCAACTTACGAGCGCATGCCGAGAATGAGCCAGATTTTGCCGTTTCTACAAACATTCTCAGCTGTTCTAAATTATACATATCACTTTTCCTGATAGTAACTAACTATATTCTTTCATAATGAATGATTATTATAACAACATCAATACAAAGCAACGAAAGGAAATTTAGCATGAACGTGCAAAGTATTAGTACAACAGAGCGTATTTTACACAGCGTATTATTTGAAGCAATTGCATTAATATTTATGATATATGCCGCAATGAATTTTATCGATGTAGATACAAAATCAGCCACAGGATTAGCTATGGGCCTGTCATTAATTGCGATGTTCTGGAATTATTTTTACAACTTAGTATTCGATCATATTTTCGGAGATGATCGCATCAATCGTACAATTAAAATGCGTATAGGTCATGGACTCGGCTTTGAATTAGGACTAACTTTCGTCACGCTCCCATTAATAATGTGGGTACTACAGTTAGACTTTTGGATTGTTGCCGCGATGGAAACAACTCTTATTCTATTCTTCTTGTTATACGCGATTATTTATAACTGGTGTTATGATCTAGCTCGTGTACGTATTATCAGTGCATTGTAGATTTTAACAATACACTGATAATACTAACTAAAATAGACTGACAATAAACTATCTTTAGCGAAGGTACACCATACTATTACTGGGTACCTTTGCTAGTTAAGTCATTAGAAAATAGCACACAGCAATACCACTCAAATACATCTCATAGAGCCATACTACGTTACCACTCATAAAATGACTGTTTAGCGCTATGAACTTACATTAAGTTGAACTTGCATTAAGTTTCTGTGCGCCATACAACCCTAAAGATAATTCTCACTAAATTTACTGTATGTTTGTTATTCTCAGTCATTGAGAATATTTAAAAATGTTAATCATTAATGGTTCTTGTAGGCCGATATTTTCAAACCTTACTGATAAATACCCAAAATATTAGGTACAACCTTAATTATCTTTTCTGATTCCAGTATGCACTAGCATAAAGTGTTGACTTATCATACTCACAATTATTATCTAAATGGCTTTTTAATTGTTTCACAACACTTGCTTCAGCAGCGATAAATATAGCGGTATCATGCAAATGATTACTTTGTGATTTAAGCCCATCTAAAAAATCTTCAGTTAACTTGTTTGGCGTTACCAACCAGTGAATGTTTATCCCTTTAGGAGTTATTAATGTTTGCTTGTCTTGCTTATCAGGAATTTGTATATAAGCATGTCCAATGGCATTTTCAGGTAATTTTTCCAAAGTTGCAGCAATGGCAGGTAAGGCTGTGATGTCACCAAAAAAAAGATGTTGCTTAGCATTGATATCAAGGTGCTTTACATCTCCTGGCCCTGCTATGCCAAGATAATCCCCTGCTTTGGCTTCAAGCGCCCAATTAGTAGCTAAACCTTGATGATCATTTACCGCAAAATCGATGGTTAATGCTAAGTTTTGCTTATCAAAAGATCTCACCGTATAAGGTCTCATAAACATCTTAAAGCCGAAATATAAACCCAATTTAGGTTTTTTGTCGCTTAAATTAGGATTAGGAAAAATAGCTTTAACATGAGCACTTTCTTTGTCATCAGGGAAATCACTCAGTGATTCACCTGTTAAGATAATTCTTTTCATATGTGGTGATAAATCATTCACCGATAACACTTGTGTCATACGCATTGTAGGTCCCATAATATCTTCCAATTATTTACCAATAAATTAATTGGTTAGTTAAGCTGGTACTTTTGCTATGTACCCTTCAAGTTTTGGTTTTATGATCAAAGTCATAACAAGTGACAACGTAAGCCCCACAGGTAATGCAAAAAGTAAACTATTAAAAAATAACTGTGAAAACTGAGCTGAAGACTCGTAGCTGCCATTTTTTACCGTAAGAACTACTGCTATAATCGACTCCATTATTATCGCCATTGAAATACCTTGAAAAAGATTCTTTTGTAAAGATGACCAAGCAAGACAGTATTGATTTATAAGCTTATTCATACCGATAAATAGAACGCCACCAACGGGGAGCAAAACAACCAACGCAAAAATAAATGAATTAACCCATGTATTAATAAAAGGTTGAGAAGGTGAAAGATTGACCAATGTCATAATCGCCGTAATAGTCCCAACCATAAAAAGCATGATTAAAAGCATAACGAATAGGTTTTTCAATTTAAGTTGCATAAAAGTACCCAATAAAATATAGTTGATAAAGTCTACTATATTTTATTTTGGTTGATACTGTCAACTATATTTTGATAAATACTGAATTTGTCCGGGAGGACCCATGGAATTAAGTGAAGCAATCTTTGGTTTAGTACACACTGTGCGTAATAATATGATGCAAGAAATAAAGCTATTATCAATCGATTTAGCGCCAATGC
Organism: Colwellia sp. 20A7; assembly: GCF_009832865.1. Classification (NCBI taxonomy): domain Bacteria; kingdom Pseudomonadati; phylum Pseudomonadota; class Gammaproteobacteria; order Alteromonadales; family Colwelliaceae; genus Colwellia; species Colwellia sp. 20A7. Next base: position 2,401,719 of record NZ_CP047130.1, read on the forward strand.
ACCTAAAGGCATTAAAAGTAATATCAATAATGGATGATTGTACAGGACAAAAATTGGCCGATTATATCGGGCGAGATAAAGCCCAAATTAATCGGTTAATTAAAGAGTTAGTTAGCCAAGAGTTAATTACTAAAATTGATAATAAAAATGATAAGCGTAGCCACTTATTAAAATTATCGGTTAAGGGAGATAAAATAATAGCGTTATTTAGAACTGCCGAAAAGCGTGTATTCAATAAAATGGCAAACGATATTTCGCCAGAAAAAATTGACGATTTTATCCAGTTAACCCAAATACTACAAAGTAACCTTAGTCCTAAAAACATCGAATAGCGATTAAAAGTTAATTTATAAGAGATAACAATATCTAGGTCTGTTGATCATTAGAAAATTTTTTTGCAGCTATTTGTTGGGTTTTTATACCCAGCAGAGCCCTTGCCATGTGCATATTCTTCATAAAAAAGCGATAACGCCGTAAAAACCACCCAAAAACGCTATCCGAAGAATTAAGCTAACACTAATTATTCTTTTTTTGCGTTCGAAATTGCTTTGGTGTCATACCAACGTATTTGTTAAAGGGTTTAGTAAATGCGCATTCTGACTCATATCCAACAGATAATGCAATATCATCAATAAAGAGTAATGTACTAGCAATCATTTCTTTAACCTAAGGTATAAATAGATATAGGCGTATTATATCCCTTGGTAAGCCTTCATAACTTCTTCTGAAATAATTTGAATACCTTGCTTTACTAACAGTTCAGGTTGAACATAGGAAACACGTAAACATTCACGTTTATGAGACCATTCGTCATCAATGCCGACAAAAAAATCATCGCCTGGCACCACTAAAACACCACGAATTTTAAGACGCTGATACAGCTCATGACTCGTTATTGGTAAGTCTTTAAACCATAACCAAAGAAAAATTGCACCTTCAGGCTTATGTATTCGATACGGTAGCTTTCCAAGATATTGACGAAACCAGTTAGCCGCTTTGTTAGCGCGCTCTTGATAAAAAGGTTTAATGTAATCTTGCGTGATAGAAACAATTTCACCGGTTTTAAATAACTCTTTAGCTAATGCTGGGCCAAGTGAACCACAAGATAAGTTAACAATGGTATTTACATTAGTATATTTTTCAATAACCTTTTCATTGGCAATAACAATTCCTGTACGTAAGCCAGGTAAACCCATTTTTGAAAGGCTCAGGGTTAAAATTGTATTTTGATTCCAGTGAGGTGTTGCTTCGGTAAAAATGATATTTGGAAAAGGGAGACCATAAGCACCATCAATAATCAGTGGTATATTTTTTTCTTTAGCTAATTCATCTAAATGATTGATTTCATCATCAGTAAGTACATTTCCTGTTGGGTTAGCAGGTCTAGAAACACACATTGCCGCGGTTTTGTCAGATAATGCTAACGTTGAAAAGTCTACATGGTATTTAAATAAGTTATCATCTAACAGTTCAATTGATGGTCTAGTTGCTGTAAAGAAGTTTTCATTTACTCCAATATCTTTATACCCTATATATTCTGGAGACAAAGGTAAATGAATGGAATGGTAATCGCCATTTGGCATAGAGCCAGCAAACATATTATATAAAATGAAAAAAGCTGATTGGCTACCATTAGAAATTGCAATGTTATTGTGGTTAAGATCCCAACCAAATTGTTTTTTCAAAAAACTAGCCACTGCGACACGAAACTCTTTGTCTCCTTGTGGAGACTGATAAACACCTAATATACTTTGTCTTTTTATAGGATCAGCTAAAAGTGATTCTAATTTTTGTTGGAATACTTTTTCAACTTCAGGTAACTGACCTGGATTTCCTCCTCCCATAAATATCATATTGGGATTTTCATCAAGGGCATTGCCTATATCATCCATTAATCCTACTATGCCGGATTTTTGGGTAAATTTTTGTCCAAATTTAGAGAGTTTCACAAGTAAAAAGATCCTATTAATACAGTAACGATATAAATCAAATAATTAATTAAACTCAATGATGGTAACAAGTATGACTGACTCTGAATAGCTTTCCAGTGATGCTTGTTCAAGACTAACGAGTATAGCCTTGAATTAACATGCAAGTTGACCGGTAAAATTATACAAATAACGATTAATCCACCTTTCTTTTTTTACCACTTTCCGCTCTTTTCTTATTCTCAGACTGTACATAAATCGTATCGGTTGTTCCCATACTGGCATGGCCTAAATCTTCTGATAGATCTTTCAGTGCTCTACCACGCTCAATTTCCATACTAGCGCCAGTGTGTCTAAGCCAATGCGTGGTTGCTTCTTTAAGTTTTACCGCTCGGTCTTCACCTTCAGCTTGTTTCATTCGTGTAAAGGCATGATCGAATATATCTTGTACTAACCGTCTTAAATGCCTTGTTGTCATGCCACCTTGGCCACGTATTTTTTCAACTAAAACATTATTATCACCGCTAGTAGGTAAGCCAGAAAGACCTCTATATAAACGATACCGTTGTAAAAAAGGAATAAAATCAGAGGGAACGGTTATATCACGCAATTTTCTTCCTTTACCAAATACTTTTAACCACCAGTTTTCGTCTTCGTCTTGCCAGAAATGTCCCATAGTTGGAGACCAATTATCTCGTTCTGACAACTCTGAAATTCTCAAAAACAAAGTCTTTAAACTGGCGATAACAAATAAATTTCGTTCATATATTGGATCTTCATCTGCAAGATCAATAGCGGTATCTAGCAAATATTGCCACTGTAAGCTTGAAAGTCTTTTAATTTCTTTGACTTGGGTATCAAAAATAAAATGCTTACAATCTTTTTTAGCTGTCTGCGCAGGGTTTCCATAACAAAGCTCTTCGCCCATCAAGTAATTATAAAATACAATAACCGCTGTAAATGTTGACGTTAAGGTTTGTTGTGACGGACGATATTTCTTTTTATCGATTTCCTTTATTGTCTGACTTTTAGCCGCTTGTATTTTAAATGGGCGCCATACGTCATTATTAGTAAAGTAACTATTTTGGAGCTTGAAACGCTCTTGATTACTGGTGCCAATCCAATTTACTGATGGCTTCCAACAAAAATCTGCATAGGTAAGAATATCTGATTTCCGTAATTCATCTATCGGTGATTTATTTTCTAAAAATGACCACAATAGGAATTTTTCAACTTCATTCCTAAATCTATCAAAGGTATGCGCTGATTTATTCCTGCCTGTATATTCAAGAAATGCCTTGCCCCACTCCCAATGACCTTTACACCAAGATGGTAGTGAATTGATAAATTTGTCTAATTCAGGGTAGTTTTCAAACTTGAAGTCACACAGTTCGATATAAGTAGGAAATAATGGTACAGGTGTTGTTTTAGACATGAATACATAATGAGAGGAGATTTTTACTTATTCTAATTAGCATCAGCTATTATGTCCAATACTAAAGAAGAATAAACAAGCCAAATATATTGTTGAATTCCTTGCTAATTCATTAATATTACTGAATTTTTACAAGGCATATCAGAAAGTGTTTAAGCTGTAAAAAAAGTAGACTTACAGTCTTTAACTTCAGGGGGTACTTTTATATATCGAGATCATTACACCATTGACTCGCTTTTAGAAACTCAGCTTGTACAACTTCTTTGTCTAATGAGTACTGATTTAAAATATTAGTTAAGGTTTTATCAATGGTTACCTGTTCGTGACCTAAAATATAACTCGTTGTTAAATCGAGTAATTGCCCTAATAAACCTTCATGCTTCACTAAAGCCCTTTCAATGGGCTCTGCTAAAGGCATCGTCTTAACAATTTCAGAAATAGGCATAGATAACATTACTTCAATAGAGCTAAGTAATCCGGTAATAAAAGCAAAGTCATTAACCGGCTTAAAGGTATCGCTATTACTTAAAGAGTACATCATTTTCGCGGTTATCAATGCTTGTTTACATACTTCATCGGTTGTTTCAGATGTTAGGTTAGACAACGCAAGAATAGAAACAAAGTGTCTTAGCTTTTCTTCACCTAAATAAGCTGCTGCTTGTTTCAATGATGTGATTTTAATACGAGTACCTGTAGAAACATTATTAACCAGCTTCAATAAACCAACGGTTAAGTTTACATCGTGACTAATAATTTCTGCAACGCTGTCATAATTAAGTGGTGAATTAAACGTTTCGCTTAACAAATGAAGCATTTGAGTTTTTATTGGCGCAAGCGTTTGACCTTCAATAATTTCAGGCTCATGATAAAAATAACCTTGGAAATAATCAAAGCCCACTTCAGCAAGTGTTTGTTGTTGATTTCTTGTTTCTACTTTTTCTGCCGCAATCGCAATATTAAATGCTCTCATGCGCGTAACTGCAGGTAATAAACGTTTAGTATTAATTTTTTCAATATCAACTTTAACAATATTAATGTACGGAAAAAGTACATCCCAATGCAGCGCTAAATCATATTGAGTTAGTGCAATCATATAACCTTCATCATGATAAAACTGTATTATTTTTAGTAACTTGTTAGTTGGTTTTTCATGACCTACTAGCTCTATTACAATAGAATCTTTATCAAACATTAAGGGGAATTTATGAATTAGGCAGTTTTCAGTGAAATTAATAAATGACAACTTACCCATACTAATTGTTTTAATATCACCATGAATATGGTTTTGAATAATCAGTTTAGAGCTGGCAATATCATGATCAACGTCGGGGAATTTATTATCAGGACTGTCTCTAAACAATAACTCATAACCAATGGTTTCTGAAGTATCGTTAAAAATTGCTTGTCTCGCGATATAAGTATTTTTCATTACGCTTTATTATTGTATGTTCCTTGACCTCAAGACTAACATTACTAGATGAAATTGCTAGTAAAAATAACAAGCTATTAACCTTTAATTTATTTTTTAAAAATAAGTGGCGTTAACACTTCCTTATTACCATCAATGGTTGCCGTTTCTTTGAGGTTTAATAATTCACTCATAAAAGAAAAAATATGTATGTTTTCAAACGGTTCCACTTTAATTCCTTTTACTATATTAGACCCTGAAGCGATAAATATTCCGGATAAGCTTGCTTGATTTTTTGGATCATAACCATGAGTGCCAATAATTGTTAAATTATTGTTATAATTTTCTTTTACAAACGTTGCAGGCGGAAGAGCATCAAGAATAATGTCGGGCACAAGATCAATATCTTTAGCTAAATGCCAATGTTCAGGATAATTTCCTTTTGCATACAATTGATAAAGATTAGGCTTCTGCTGTGCTAATTTTAGTTTCAAGTTATCAATTACTTGTAACTGTTCAGCTGGTTGCTTTAATTTTAACGGGTTAAAATAGAGAAATAATTGGGTATCGTTACTCGCAACAATAATAGCGTCAGACTTAATAAGTTCAATAGTCTCTTGATCAAACACCATTGAAGGCTTTATCGCTTTATTATTGTCTACTTGTATCATGCCATGATCTGACACAATAATAAGATTTACCTCTTGGTCTATATCATTTGCTAATGTTGAAACGAACTCTCCAAGCAGCTTATCAATGTCAGCAATAGCCTTCGCAACTTGCTTCGACCTAGGGCCATAATGATGCCCTGCACTATCGACTGTTGAGAAGTAACTGGCAATAAAATGAGGTCGTTCTTTTGACGGTAGTTCTAACCACTTAATTATTTGTGCAAACCTAGCTTGGTTTGAATCTTTTTTATTAAACGGAATGTTGTATGTTGGTGTTTTTCCAATAACCTCTGATTCAGGCCAGAAATAAACAGCTGCTTTTATGTCTTGTTGCATCGCAACATACCAAAAAGGCTCAGCCGTTAACCACGCTGGGTTATTTTTACCTGCACCTTTAACATATTTTTTACCTAATGCTGAATTGTAAAAATTGTTATTATTAATACCATGATTTACAGGGTAAGATCCGGTAATTATTGACAGGTGATTGGGAAAAGTCTTACTCGGATATACAGGAAGCAGTTCAGCAACAGCACCAGACTGAGCTAAAGCGAGCAGGTTTGATGGCTTATGTTGTTCAAGGTATTCATATGAAAAGCCATCAATTGATAACAAAATTACAGTAGGCTTTTCAGATTTACCGTAAACTGAGCAGGAAAGTAGTAATGCTACTAAGCAAGAAAGAAAACGCATTCGGTTATTTCCTATGTAATTTAGTTATCAATTTAATTAACGAAAAAAGCCTAAAACAGGTCTTTAATATTCGCTAAGTCTGATTTGTTTTCAGCAATTTCTTCTGATGTTAAACCAGATAATTCATGCGGGAACACTAACCATTCATCAGATTCATAAACAAAGTAATCAGGTGTAATATCTACCTGTTTATTACTAGGCTTATACCAAGGACAAGCAACTCTCACGTCCGTTGGCATATTATTTCTCATTGTTAATTTTAATTTTGCAATAAGCGCTTTAATGCTTCGGCCTGAATCAAAAACATCATCGACGATTAACAATGCATCATCTGCATTGGCATTTTCAATAATATAATGTAAGCCGTGCACTGTAATATCTTTACTTTGCTTGTTAATACCGTAATAAGAAGACGTACGTACAGCAATGTGATCCGTTTCGATTTTTTTATAATCAAAATATTCTTGAACAGCGATACCAATTGGAGCACCACCACGCCAAATACCAACAATAAATTGTGGTCTAAAGCCATCTTCGTATACTTTTGCTGCTAATCGGAATGAATCTTCTAGTAACTCTTGTGCCGTAATGTATTTCTTATCCATCAATAATAACCCTAACTTTTAATTTCGGGTATTATAACGCGATTATTCCGGTTTGAAAATTATTTGTCTAATTAGTCAGGTTTTTATTTATCTCTTAATATTTGACGATTATCGTGTAATGGAAAATAATTTATACATACAGATTATTACATCGTTATTATTCGGTTATAACACGGTTATTACGTTGATTTTTTATACACAGTTTAAAAGCCTAACGGCACACATTTTTAGTGCCGTAACTTCTGCCACTATCGCGTTATAAATTCATTAAAGCTTTATATATATCAACTATGCATCAACGATAAGTGGCAAGTTGAAAATTTAACACCTAAATCTAAACCTACTATCTTGAGTCTATGTATTCAGTCTACATTACATAATCATATTTACAGCCATTACTAACAATAGCGCGGCAAAAATTTTCTTTATCGTCGAAACAGGTAAGTAATGCGTTGATTTTGCACCTAACGGAGCCGTAAACCAAGAAGTACAAACAATACCTAATAACGCCGGTAAATAAACGAATCCAGCAAAACCATCGGCTAAAGCAAAATGAACACTCCCTGAGCTGATATAACCGATTGAACCAAATAATGCGATAACAATGCCACAAGCAGAGGCACAGCCTATCGCTTTTTTCATATCAATAGAGAAAAACGTTAACAACGGCACTAACAGTGCACCACCACCAATACCTATCATGGCTGATAATGCACCTGTAATCGTAGTAAAAAAGGTTAACAAGCCTTTATTGGGCATTTGGCGTTCTGTCGTAGACTCAGCTTTAGTGCTGCTGTAAAACATCTTTATCGCAATAAGTACTACACTTACGGCAAACACGATACGAACAACTTGTTCCGGCAATAATGCAGCCATAAAGCCACTAATAAGCGCTCCAAGGGCTACACCTGTCATTATCCAAGGGGCTAAGTGCCATGGAACATTACCATTTTTATGATGAGCAATTGCTGATGAAGTCGATGTAAATAATATCGATGCCAAAGAAGTCGCTACCGCAACAATAACCACTTGTTCAGGTGGTATTATTTCAAAATGCAGTAAAAAAACACTCAATATCGGAACAATAACTAACCCACCGCCAATACCTAATAGTCCAGCTAAAAAACCAACAACACTGCCAAGCAACGCGCAATATATAATCAACAACAATAAATCATTCATTCAATTCACTTCTTAATATAATCAAAGGGTTATTTCGCTACATAAAATGTAGTTGTGTACACAATAAGCGAAATAATATAACTGACAACCCCTTACACATTCAATTATATACACCATGAATTTTTCTCATGGGGTATGTGAAATAAATGCGCTTTTAATCATGTACTAATCCACGTATAAATTACTCAGCGCTTAACACTAATGGATATTTCAGATGATTATTCATTAGCACATAAGGCACCAAACGCGACAGATTTTGAATACAACAGACCTTGAAAATTACTCACTGATAAAAATCAGAATGTAAATTGAAGAGTCTAGCACCAACACACATAAATTCAGGTTTTAAATTAGACAATTGGATACTAGATCACAATGAATAACGACTTTACATTTACTATTAAAAGCATTTGTCTCGATGAAGACTACCAACCATCAGACAATACCCGTATCACTACCAACTTTGCTAACTTAGCCAGAGGAAGCTATCGTCAAGCGAACTTACGTAACGCTTTAAAGATGATCGATAATAGCTTTAATGCGTTAGCGCATTGGGACAACCCTAAAGGTGATCGTTACTCTGTTGAACTTGAAATTATTTCCGTTAATGTTGATATTGAAGGCAGTGGTCAAACCTTCCCTTCAATTGAAGTATTGAAAACAAATATTGTTGATCATAAAACTAACAAACGCATTGAAGGCATTGTAGGAAATAACTTTTCTTCTTATGTTCGCGACTATGACTTTAGCGTATTACTGCAAGAGCATAATAAAAATCAAACCAAATTTAGTATTCCAGAAAATTTTGGGGTTTTACATGGTAAGTTATTTCAATCTTTCGTTAATTCAGCTGCCTACAACGATAACTTTAATAAAAAACCTGTGATCTGTATCAGTGTTTCTGATAATAAAACGTATCACCAAACTGAAAATCAGCATCCCGTATTAGGTGTTGAATACCAACCAAATGAAACATCATTAACTGAGCAATATTTCAAAAAAATGGGCTTACAAGTGCGTTACTTTATGCCGCCAAATAGTGTTGCGCCATTAGCTTTTTACTTCTTTGGTGACTTACTTAATGATTACACCAGCCTTGAGCTTATAAGCACTATCAGCACAATGGGTACTTTCCAAAAAATTTACCGACCTGAAATTTATAATGCAAATGCGGTTGCTGGAAAGTCGTATCAACCAAATTTGAATAACCTAGATCATTCATTAACGCAAATTATTTACGACCGAGAAGAACGTGGCCAGTTAGCTAATGATCAGGGAAAATTTGCTGAAGAGCACTTTATCAAACCTTATCAAACGGTGCTTGAACAATGGTCTGCTAACACCAACTTTGTTTAACAAATACCGTTAACCATTACGTTGATTGCATACGTTTAGCAAAAACTTAATAGCTAAGTTCAATACTTAGCTTAAATTACACAAATATAAGATATCATTTATTATGAAAGCCCTTTTTAACAAAAAAATATTACCTACTTCAACGGCAGGCAGCTTACCTAAACCAGCTTGGCTCGCAGAGCCTGAAACACTTTGGTCGCCTTGGAAATTAGAAGGTGACGAATTAGCCGAAGGCAAGCACGATGCATTACGTTTATCGTTATTAGATCAACAACAAGCAGGCATTGATATTGTTAGCGATGGTGAACAAACCCGCCAACATTTTGTTACTACCTTTATTGAACACCTTAATGGGGTTGATTTTGAGAAACGCAAAACGGTTAAAATTCGCGATCGCTATGACGCCAGTGTACCAACAGTGGTAGGCCCAGTTTCTCGTCAAAAGTCTGTTTTTGTTGAAGACGCTAAGTTTTTACGTAAGCAAACCAATCAACCAATTAAATGGGCGTTGCCAGGTCCTATGACCATGATAGACACCCTTTATGATGATCATTATAAAAGTCGTGAAAAACTTGCCTGGGAATTCGCCATTATTCTTAATCAAGAAGCCAAAGAATTAGAAGCGGCGGGTGTTGATATAATACAATTTGATGAACCTGCATTTAATGTGTTTTTTGATGAAGTTAATGCTTGGGGAATCGCCTGCTTAGAACGCGCCATTGAAGGACTTAAATGTGAAACAGCTGTGCATATTTGCTACGGCTACGGCATAAAAGCTAATACCGATTGGAAAAAAACCTTGGGATCTGAGTGGCGACAGTATGAAGAAGCTTTTCCTAAGCTGCAAAAATCTAAAATTGATATTATCTCACTCGAATGTCACAACTCTCATGTGCCAATGGATCTACTTGAACTTATTCGTGGTAAAAAGGTGATGGTAGGTGCAATTGATGTTGCTAGCCATACTATTGAAACACCAGAAGAAGTTGCCGACACCTTACGCAAAGCGTTGCAATTTGTAGACGCCGACAAGCTTTATCCTTGTACTAACTGTGGCATGGCTCCCCTACCTCACCACATCGCTAGCGGAAAATTGAATGCGTTAAGTGCAGGTGCAGAAATCATCCGTAAAGAGCTAACTGCTTAGCCTATTGCCCTACCCTTATTTATTAAATGGCAGCGGCTTCTGGCCGCTGGAAACTAAAGAACATAGTTATAAGTTCTATGTTCTATGTTCTATAACCTATTTTCTTGAAATTCTCTTTAGTAAGCTCAAAAGGCGCTAAATATCCTTCCTCAATAATGACATCAACTCAAAACTCTTAACCTATTAATCAATTTATTTTATCCTTAAAAGGTTATCTGCTTAGCGCTGTAAGTTAAGTAAAATTAACATATCACCAATAACTGTATATAAACACAGCTATCGGTAATTCCTCCTTTCTACAAGAAAGAAGGCAAAATGCCTTCTTTCACACATCAACCAGTCAAGTGGTATGTTTTTAACTAATTGATTTGCTGATAACAATCAAGTAATGTGAATATATTATAAAATTATGGACGATTAATACTCTCTTGTAGAAAGAAGGTATTTGACCTCATAATAAACTGTTATAAGCCCGTCATATCATGAGTCTGATTTAAACTTTGTCATAGGAAAATAGATGTTTGAAATTATCACAACAATTGCAAATGTAGGTGCATTGGCTGTTATTGGTTTTATTTATATTGCTTATATCAAAAATCTTCGCTCGATGAATGGTATCAAAGATACACAAATAAAAGTGGCAGAACAAAATATTAAACTATGGAAAGATAAAGCATTGGATTTGGAAAGAAAGTCTCCTGAATTTATCGAAAAGCAACTCAGTGAAAGAATTAAAATACGAGAAGAAGAAATTACCCGATTAGCTCACGACAGTGAAGAGCATTCTGAAAAGATCAGTACAAAAAATTCAGAAATAGAAAAGTTACAAGAGTCACTTAATAAAGCTCATGAATACCGTAAAAGTGTATTTGTTTACGACAGAGATGAAAGAGACTTCATTGAGATACCTCACTCGGAATTAGATTGCAAAACTGTTGGTTTAATTTGTGTCGATTCAGCAAGTTTAATGATTGGTGATCCTTGGTACAAAATGATGAATGAAGAACAAGAAAAAGAAGAATTTCCAGTTCAAAGTAGCATGTATAAAGTTGTCGAAACTGGAGAACTATTTTGTACTAATTTTGATGATCCCGTTTATGATATGGAGTTATTAGGTTTAGACCCTGAGCTTACCCCACAACAAATGCTATCTATGGGGTTAATTACTAAGGAACTCTACACGGGTGCATTACCAGCAATAAAAACCTCATACATCAACAAAACCGAGTGTGATTCAGAGTATAGAAAAATTCGTCACTCATCTTTTTTAAATGGTAGATTGGGCGCTGCTATTTCAGTCTCTCTTGAGGGGGATGGTGTCTATTCTGTATCTCTTGAGTCATATAAAGGCTCAATTCAAAGGATAATTATTGACGTGTAATGGGCTTATAACAAGTCACTTAAAAGGACAAAAAACAGTTGGCTTTTTGCTCCTTCGTCGCTTATTTTAGCCAACAATTTTTTGCCTCTTAGTGAGGCGTTATGTTTTTAGGAGAGTTCAGCAATGGAATTGAACAAATTTATTCAAATCATCGAAGGTGTTTCCGAGTCTCAAGCTTATGCAAAAGAAAAAGGCGCTATTATCAACCCATCATCAGTCTCTTTTTTCAAAGACGGTAAAGGAAATTCTCATGATGACGCTATGCCCCAAGATGTGCAATTTGATGTTGGCTTAACATCTATAATTTCTGACGGTTCAAATGAAGGTGTAGGTGTTTTCCTTGGAGCTATAAAACTTGGTAAAAACAACCAGGAGAGCACACAGACATCAGCAGTTACCAAGGTAAAATTTACAGTTCCATTGGTTCTACCTACGGATTCTGAGTAGTAAAAACATAACAAGAATTTCAAGAGGGACAAAATAAAGTTGGCTGTTTTGTTCACTCCGTTCACCTATTTTAGCCAACTCTATTTTGCCCCTTAAATGGGCGTTGGTATGACTCCCCACGTCAAGTTAAACCGTAAAACATCCTGCTTTTTTTCGAGCCATGATTTTTCTCTTTTCAAGTTGAGTGAGTTAACGCATAGAATGAAGCAAGTAATTTCGTCGGTTATCATGCTGATATTCGTGGATTATTAACCTATTGGCTAACAGCGCCTACCTTACTTTTTCCGTCGTGACACCTAATTTCAGTCTATGCTCGTGGTTCAATGGCCGTTAGGCTATTGCCATCCTAACGCCCTCGGTGGTTGTGCCACATCCGATGCTTGACTCCATGCGCTAACTCAAAACTTTTTCTCATTTAATCTTTTCTCTTTTTCATGTTGTTGTCTTTATTTACGACTCACTTTTTGATTATGCTGGTACCCTTGAAATACGCGTACTTGGGTCAACAGGCACTAATATTACTTCTCGTGATATCGCCCAAATATATGCGAGCATTTCACGGGCAATGGCAGCGACAACAATATTACGATGCTTACCGCGTTGCATCAGGCGTTTGTATCGTCGGCAAAGCCTTAGTTGGGCTTTCCAAGCAATATCAATAACGACCTTAGGCAGTGTTTCTTGCCGCTTTTGTAGCTCGGTTGACACGTTTGCGTTGTGCTTATAGGTTTGAGCCCCTTCAATTAATAATCGACGTGCTCGGCCATTACCACATTTAGTGATGCCGCCTAGCTTTCGATTATCCCCACTTGAGTTTTCTTTGGGAACTAATCCTAAGTAAGCCATTAGCTTTCTCGGGTGGTCAAAGCGTCTTAAATCACCTAACTCAGCAATGGTACCTACAGCGACTAAAAAACGAATACCTCGCATCGCTTGCAATGCTTGAACGACGGGATAATAGCGCCATAGTTTTGCTTGATGTGCTAATTCATTAACTAATCGTTCAACGCGCTTAATACGTTCGGTAATGGTTTGTATCATTTCTTGCAGCACAATTTGTTGGCTTGGATGCGGCAAAACTAACTCAGTTAGCCAACGTAAATGTTGATTTGACCAATTGTCATTCACTTTGCAGGTGATGTTGTTGCGCAGAAATAAACCTTTAAGTTGGAATTTAGCATCTTTTAAGTCTTTCATAGCGGTTTCTCTTGCCCTGGATAAATCACGTATTGCTTCGTCTTCAGGCTCGGGGACATAAATCGGGGTTAGCTCCTCGTCTTTAAGGAGTTTGGCCAACTTCATTGCATCACGTTTATCGGTTTTGACTTTATCTCCTGGTTTTTTAGGGATAAGCGATGGCGCAACGACATAACAGCAATGACCTAAACTTGTCAGTAGACGGTAAATCCAATAGCCACATGGACCTGCTTCATAAACAAAATGCAATGTCGCATTAGGGTATTTAGATTGATATTGCCGAGCAAGTTTAGTGATTGCTGCTTTGGTTGTTTTAATTTTTCCTTGATGAACAGTTTTTGCGCCACGTTGGTCTTCAATGTGTGCAACTTCAGTAGATACTTTATGGGTATCTAAGCCAATGAAAAGTATGTTATGTTTATTCATGCTAGCCTCTATTTTATATTGTTGATAAATATATTATGGCTCTGGTTTGTAAAACTAACCCACGAATTTAGAGGCTAGCACTTTGTGGGGAGTCATTATGTCTATGTTTTACAGAAAGGTTTCGAGTATGGCTGAAATATTAAAAGAACAAGTTAGGAATAGGAACGATGTAGCTTGGCTACGCACTCACGGAGTTGATTCAGAAGGTTCTGCTTTATGTTCTCACGTTATAAATCTTGACGCTGATAATATTGAAGAAGGTATTGGTCAAATTACTTGTCCCGATTGCATAGAGGTTATTAAAATTTGTCATAAAATTTCTGTTAATGACTTAGCTCCTGAGTATGAAAATACAATGCACTCAAAGCGTTTTAGCAAGTAAAACCTAACAAGAGACTATGGCGTCAATAGTTAATTTTGCACTTTTGGCGCTTCCCACATTACCCCATCTCTTAACATAGAATTTAAGATCACAATCATCTTTCTAATACAGGCTATAATGGCTACTTTCTTAGGTTTACCTGCAGCTAATAATCGCTGATATGTTGCCTTGAAAACAGGGTTAGATTGCATCGCTGACATCATTGCCATGTATAATACTGTCCTCACCTGAGGCCTGCCGCCTTGTATTTTTCGCTGGCCTTTATATCGCCCACTATCTCGATTCATTGGCGCTACTCCAATTAAAGCACTGGCCTGTTTGCTGTTAATATAACCTAACTCTGGCAGGTTGCTGATGATTGAGGCCGCGGCTATTTTGCCAATGCCTTTCATACTTTGTAATATCATATCTTTGGCTTGATATTCAGGGCAACTTTCGATGAGTTTTGCGATTTTATCTTCAACCTTGGTGATGAGGTTTTTAAAGAGTGTTAACACGGGTTTAATCGTCATAACGAGTTCTTTAGGCATGATTTGTAATCGATTTTTTCCATCGTTTGCAGAGTGAGTAATTGATTTCTACGTGAGACTAAATCACTCATGGCTTGCATTTTCTCTGGCTTTAGACGCGATAATTTTGGTTGTATGGCTTCGCTATAATGTGCAATCAACTGTGCATCTAACTTATCTGTTTTTGCACGTTGGCCAAGCGCTCCTGCAAACCTTTTAATATGGACAGGGTTAGCAATCGTAAACGGTAAGTTGGCTTTTGCACAAGCAAGGATAAAGGGCATTTCTAGCCGTCCTGTTGCTTCGATGACAATACGATTGGGGTTATATTTTTTGATTTTTTTTACCGCTTCTTTAATACCTTTATCATTGTTTTCTACGGTGAAGTAGATATCTAAAGGGCGGATATAAATGTCGAGTTGGTATTTACCTGTATCAACGCCAACGTTAATGTTTTGATTTGTTTTCATATTCATAATAAGCTAACTCTTACTTGCAAAATGCGGGTTCGAGACCCAGTAGACTATTCGAGTGTGGTGCTTGGAGTCCTTTGTCGCGTTCGTTCTTGTTATCGGTCTCTCAACAGAGGAGCCTTCATTCAATCGAACTACGACAAGGAAAGCTTAAGTTGCTGCTTAAGCCTGGGTCTCACATTACCCGAAAAGGGTTTAAAATAGTAATTTAGATGGGTGTATTATCCATACAAGAACTTCAAACGGAAAAAATACAGTTGGCTGTTTTCACTTCGTTCAACATTTTAGCCAACTATATTTTTCCGCTTAAGTAGGCGTTAGTTGCCTACGCATACTTTAACCTGTGCCCATAAATTGGCTTGTTGAATTTCTTATATCTGATACAGTTAATAAATAAAAGTAGATCATATTCATTAAATTAATTACTATCTAATCAAATTGTAATGGAAGTTATATTTTTTAACTGTAAGGAGGTTTATGTGTTTGGTTTTTTCAAGAAATATGATGCTCATTTATGCTCTGTGGTGTCAGGGAGAATATTAGATAATGGCGAGCCACTGGTGGGCGTTAAGGTTGAGCGCGAACTGATGTACATAGATGAAAAGAAAAGAATCGATAGTACCTTAACCGATAAGAATGGCTGTTTTACTTTACCTGTTGTTAATGTTCGATCTAAAGCACCCGGATGGGCGTTCTGTGAGCAATTTACTAAGCAGTTTATTTGGATTAATTTGAAAAGTAAATATCATGTTTTATGGAATGCCTCTTTATCCAGTGTAGAACCTATTTCAGCTTACGATAGAAAGCTATCTCAATTAAATGCCGACTTATCAAGCGAACAAGTAGCATTTACTTTTACAAATAAAGACTCTCCTCATGTCCCTCATTGTGCCCGTAGTATTTGTCGTTGGGACACTGATTTTGAAATATTACATATCATTGAAGATTAATTTAAAAATAAAAGGAATTTATAATATGCGTGATTTAACCCCTCAAATTGCAGTAATACTTGCTAATACTTGCTAATGCTGCTTATCAAATAAAAGATAAAGCTCCTAATGGAAGTTACGATACCCCTGCATTAGATTTGTTATCGAAAGATTTCGACTTTAATCTTTCCAATAATGTAGTGCAAGGCACAAGTGGCTCATTCATGGAACATATTTTTAAGCACAAAACGGGTTTTGCTGTCATAGGCACAGGTAAAAAAAGTGGTAATTATAATGGTCATACTGTTATCGCTTTACGTGGTACCGCGAATAAACGCGATGTCGTGACCGACATGCATTGTGGTTTAAGTACCAGTGCAAACAACTTACCTGCCCATGCAGGCTTTAACAAAACCTTTAATTCTATTAAGCCAGCACTTGAAGGGTACTTTACAAAAAACAGTTCAGGTCCCGTGCATTGTGTTGGACATAGCTTAGGAGGTGCATTAGCCCACTTAACCGCTAATTGGTTGCACAGCAAACAAAATGGTCGACCAATTAGTTTGTATACTTTTGGCGCACCTCGTGTTGGTTATGCCGGCTTTGCCGACAAAACGAGTAATAGCTTACATCGCGTTTTTCGCTGTACACATTCAGCAGACCCTATTCCTTTAGTTCCTTTTTGGCCTTTTGTTCATACCGAAGGAGAATATACATTAAATGCAGCACCTAACATCAATGCACAAGCGCATAGAATGGCAGGTAATAGTCCCGGATATATCAACACCGCCAGTAGTTTTAAAAGCTTTGCAGCTGTAAATAAACGAAGCGAACATTGGCATAAAGAGCAAGTACGCTTAGATTATGAAAAACGCCACCAAGCGAGTTTTACCTCAAAATGGGCACATCGATTAGGCGCAGCATTAATTACTTTATTAAAAGATACGGGTTTATTGTATGAAGTCCAACACATGATAACGGGTAGTTTAACCTTTTACGATAAAGTGGCTTTGTTGTTAACTAAGATAGCTCACATGCCAGGTAACTTTGCGGAGCAACAAAAAGGGATGTTAGGGCATATGTTAGTGTTTGCAGGTAAGCCAGGGGTTGTTATCACAGATTTGTCATATAAATTCATTCGTTGGGTTTTATCAGTCACTCTTGATAAAGTTGCTCAAGTTGCTGGTAGTGCAATTAGTCTGCTTAAATAAAGACACGCAAGGTATCTAAAATAATCAAAAGGCAACTAACAAGCAAATCAATAGGAATTTTACAGCTGGCTGTTTCGTTCCTCAACATTTTTATCCAGCTAGAAAATCCCATTATTTGGGCGTTGGTATGACTCCCCACGTCAAGTTAAATACACTGTTCCTTATTCACTAATTTAAGAATCCTTTATATTCACTTCTATGATTAAGTGAGTTAACGCATAGAATGAAGCAAGTAATTTCGTCGGTTATCATGCTGATATTCGTGGATTATTAACCTATTGGTTAACAGCGCCTACCTTACTCATTTCGTCGTGACACCTGTCTTCAGTCTATGTTCGTGGTTCAATAGCCGTTAGGCTATTGCCATCCTAACGCCGTCGGTGGTTGTGCCACACCCGATGCTTGATCCCATGCGCTAACTCAAAACTCTTCTCTATTAAAATATTCATGCAGGCATCCTTGCTAAACGTAACTTCACATCAATGACAGGCAAGACAACTTTTCGTGATATTGCCCAAATATAGGCTATCATTTCTCTGGCGATAGCCGTAACAACCACATTACGATGCTTACCTTTGTGCATTAACCGGTTATACCTGCGACATAGCCTTAATAGCGCTTGCCATGCCATATCTATGACCTCTTTACTTAATCCTTCTTGTCTTAATTGCATTTCTTTAGAAATATTGGCGTTGTGTTTATACGAATGTGCACCTTCGACCAGTAGTCGTCTTGCACGGCTGTTACCACATTTGGTAATAGCACCTAAGTGACGTTTACCGCCACTTGAATGTTCACTCGGCACAAGGCCAAGGTAACTCATTAATTTTCTAGGGTGGTCGAAACGTGTTAAATCGCCTAGCTCGGCAATAACACCTGTAGCCACTAACAATCTCACTCCTCGCATCGCTTGTACCGCTTTTACTACGGGATAATAGCGCCAGTTTTTTACTTGATGTGTTAGCTCATTATCCAACCGTTTTAAGCGTTTAAGTCGCTCGGTAATAGTCGATACAGCTTCTTGTAAAACAATTTGCTGGCATGGATGAGGTAAAACTAATTCAGCGAGCCAACGTAGGTGTTGTAAAGACCAGTTATCATTCACTTTGCTGGTGATATTATTACGCAGTAGGAGTGCTTTTAGTTGATATTTAGCATCTTTTAAATCTTTCATCGCGGTTTCTCGTGAGCGAGATAGGTCTCTTACTGCTTCATCTTCTGGCTCAGGTACATAAATAGGTGTTAATTCTTCTGTTTTGAGTAGTTTTGCTAATTTCAATGCATCACGTTTATCAGTCTTAATGCGCTCACCAGGTTTTTTGGGGATAAGCGAAGGGGCAATAACATAACAGCAGTGATGAAGACTGGTCAGTAAACGATAAATCCAATACCCACAAGGTCCTGCTTCATATACAAAATGCAGTGTTGCATCAGGATATTTAGACTGAAGTTGTCTAGCGAGTTTCTTAAACGCTGCTTTATTACTGAGAATTCTGCCTAGGTGGGCTGGTTTCGCCCCACGTTGGTCTTCTATATAAGCCACTTCGGTAAATGTTTTATGTGTATCTAAGCCAATGAAAAGTATGTTATGTTTTGACATGCTAGCCTCTGTTTTATATTGTTGACACAGTTAGTATGGCTCTGGTTTGTAAAACTAGCCCACGTTCAGAGGCTAGCACCTCGTGGGGAGTCATTGTGTCTAGTTGCAAAGGATACTCATGCTCAAGCTGCTAGTTTTAAGTTCTCTTATAGTAATCTCAATTTTTTCCTTTGAGGCTAAAAGTGAATGTGATATTTCGGGTTTGTGGAATCACTCTGCCAAACCTGCAAAACTTTTTATCAACTTAAGTAAAGGCGAGATTTCTGTTCATTCTCATGACAACAATGCTAAAGCAATTGGATTAGTTGTTTTAAAAAGTCTTGTTTTAGATTCAATCTTGACCTCTTGGAATGCAAAGATGTACAGTGCAGCTGAGGATTCGTTTGTTGATGTTAAAATAACATCAAAAAACTGTAATCAATTAAGTGTTAGCTTTAACAACGAAGAAGTTTTAGGGCTGTTAAGGTAAGTTTTCATATAACAAGCTGTTAAATCGGGGGAAGATCACAAAATACAGTTGGCTGTGTTTCGTCCCTCAACATTTTAGCCAACAATATTTTGCCCATTAACGAGGGCGTTATGCTTACAAGGATAGTCTCGTGAAGCTCGAACAAAAAATACCACCATTAATCCTTGTTGTTATCTTTGCTACATGCATGTTTTTTACTGCTAAGGCTTGTATTGATTTCACCTTATTGTATTCATTTAACTTGGTTGCATTATTAATCTTTTTATTCATAGGGTTGCTGTTTATTTTATCCGGAGTGATAGCATTTAAAAAAAATAAAACAACGGTGAACCCTGTTAATACTGATAATGTATCAACTCTTGTTAACTCTGGAATATATAAATATACAAGAAACCCTATGTATGTTGGCATGTTATCAGTCTTAATCGGTTACGTTATTTATTTAGCTAACCCTTTGTGAGCTTACGGCAGCCTAGCTCAACTTCCCCTTTTTGATCTGTTTTAATGATCGCAACCAAATTACTAGGATGCAATCATGCCAAACCAAGATCAATTAACAACGGTCGTTACTGCTTTTGAGCACTGGCGTAGCAACAGAAGTGGTCGTCAAGTCACAACGCCCATCGCATTGCGTGAGCAAGCCGTAGCATTACTCAATCACTATTCTTCTAGCAAAATAACATCAGCATTAAGGATCAGTGGCGGCCAGCTCAAGCAATGGCGAAATACGCTTGAACCTGCTGAAAAAGCACCGCTATTTGTGCACCTTCCTATTTCACCACCGCCATTACTCACACAACCGCCCTTTACTGTTGAACTACGCTTTGCCCAAGGTAATGAAATGTCTTTATCTGGTGTTATTGATACTAACATCATCATTTCGCTCATTGGGGCAATGAAATCATGATCCATTTAACCGCTGACACCCACATATTAATCGCGATTGAACCCGCTGATTTTCGCCAGGGCATTGATGGTTTAGCCGCAACATGCCGTTATAAATTATCGGTCAACCCACGTTCGGGTACTGTGTTTGTCTTTATTAATCGCAATAAAACCATGGTGCGCGCATTATCGTATGATGGTACTGGCTTTTGGCTCATGACCAAGCGTTTATCTAAAGGAAAGTTTCAAAATTGGCCGTCATCAAACAAAAGTATTGAACAGATCATCGCGAAAAAACTGCGAAAACTATTGTGTGACAACGATCCATTATGGGAAAAAACGGATCCTCTTTACTGAGTAAAATCATTGAGATAAACACTTGATTTTTACTTTTATCGGATCATAATGCCTGCAAAATAAACCTGTACCAAACACTAAAACTCTGGACGTACCGTGAGCAAACCTTTTACCGACATTGATGGCAAAGCCCTTGAAGCGCTGATAGAGCGCGTGAACGAGGCCAAAGAAAACAATCTGGCCTTAAGCCCAGAGGATTATCAGTTATTACTTGATGCGTTATTGACCTTAGCCACCACGCAAACCCGCTTAGCGAATCATGATGTTACCGTGCATAAACTGCGAAAATTGTTAGGTATTGAAAAATCATCTGAAAAACTAGGCTCGGTGCTTAAGCAAACTAAAGCGTCATCGGGCAAGAAAAATAAAAAGCGTAGCAACGATAATGGTGAAGGTTTCACCCCGGTTAAACCCACGATTATCGTTCATGGACTAGTTGACGTAAATAAAGGCGATACCTGTGTTGAGTGCTTAACCGGTAAGGTTTATAAAACCGAGCCAGGTAGCTTGCTACGTATCACCGGACAAAGTCCTTTCAAACCTGAGCAGCATGTCATGGAGCGTCTTCGTTGTAATACCTGCGGTGCTTATTTTACCGCACCACTGCCGGACGATGTCTTAACCGATGGCTTAAGTACTCAAAAATATGGTTATTCAGCACGTTCTTTAATGGCGATTTATAAATACTTTGCTGGACTGCCTTTTTATCGTCAAAGCAGTATTCAAAAATTACTGGGGTAAAAATCACCGCGTCAACGGTTTTTGACCAAGTAGAGCTTGTTTGTAATGCTATTTATCCCGTGTACCAATTGCTCTTCAATTTAGCGGCTGATGGTAAACACTACTATTTAGATGACACAACTAACCGTATTCTTGATGCGAAATCGGTGATAAAGAAAGCACGCAACAGTGAGAAAGTCATCACACGTACGGGCGTTTATACCTCAGGTGTTATCGCAACGCTGGCTGATAACCGTCATATTGTTTTATTTGAGACTAACATCGGGCACGCGGGAGAATTCATTGACAGTATTTTGCACAAGCGCAGTCAATCATGCACCAAACCACTCATCATGAGTGATGCGCTAGCGAGCAATCGGCCGACGGTACGTGAGGCGATAACGTCACTGTGTAATAGCCACGCAAGACGACAATTTGTAGATGTTATCAATCACTTTCCAATTGAGGTCGAGCATGTCCTCAAACGTTATGGCGAAATATGGGTCAATGATGACCATACGAAAGAAGAAAAGTTAACCCCGACTGCAAGGCTTGCTTACCATCAGCAACATTCGCTGCCCATTATGGAAGCCATAAAATTGTGGGGAGAAACGCATTTAGCCAATGAAACCGTTGAAGAAAACAGTGGCCTAGGCAAAGCTATTCGCTACTTTATCAAACATTATGTCGGACTGAGTTACTTTTGCAGCACTGAAGGAGTAAAAATCGACAATAATCGTATTGAAGCGATGCTCAAAATTGTGGTGAGAGACAGAAAAAACGCGATGTTCCACAAAACCTTACTGGGGGCAACGATTGGGGATGTCATTACCTCGGTCATCGCGACGGCAAGTGAGGCGGGTATTAATGTCTTTGACTACTTCACCACCTTACAACGAGAAAAAGAGCAGGTAAAAAAGACCCCTGAAGATTATTTACCCTGGAATTATCTCGCTAAAAATTCAATCACCTAAAAAAACCAAACACGATGATTTAGGCTTTACCGCCTAGGTCAAGCTGTACCTGAAAAAATCGTGATGTCACGCTACGCTGCCGTAAGCTCACAACCCTTTAAACGTTAATTTTATCGCTTTATTTATTTTGTACATGAATAAATATCAAATATCTCCTGAAGAAGAGTTTCTTTCAAAGTTATTTGGGAGCTCGTATATATCATATAGTCGAAAAGTTAGGCGGTGGTTGTAAGCATACAAGCAATTCAAGCAGGACAAGTGACAGTTGGCTATTAAATTAACTAGGACATATATGGACGCTTCCTTGATGTCAAGCCGAGCTTAAGTGAAACAGAAGAAAATCTCTTATGTTTTACATGGCTGATCAGAGCTATTTTCAATCTACTGTTTATGATGACAGGCTCTGTGCTTGCTTAAAGCAAACTGTACTGACATATATTCGAGCTATGGTTTGTTCTCCATGCTCCAGATGAGTTGCGAACTAGAAATACCTTTAAACATTGATCACTCAAACGCGCTTTATGCACTTGTCCTATCGCAGGCTTTGTTCTAGTTGGCTAGTGCCTTTTAATTTCATCTTGTAAACAACAGTATTGAAAAGTTAAACCTTAAAAATTAGGTACTATCTAGCTGCCTAAGCACCCACACAGGCTCAAAGCCTTTGTCCTAGACAGGCTAGCTAGATAGTAAAACTGGTAATAATTCATGCAACACCCCTAACCACTTGAGGTGTGTAATGGCATTGCTTTTGTAATAATGTCCACATGATACGTGCTAATTTGTGAGCTGTTGCTACAGCGGTGCAATTGAACGTTTTTATTGCTCTTAATTGGGTGATCCATAAGCTTAATGCATCTTGCTTTTTCCCTGCATGACTAATGATAGCGCGAGCCCCATGTATTAATTGTTTACGTAGGTATTGATCGCCTCGTTTACTTATCCCTCCCATCACGCTTTTGTTACCTGAGGCAAATTGTTTTGGTGTTATGCCAAGCCACACTGCAAAATCTTTAGCGCTGGCGAAAGCTTGGCCACTGCCTATAGAAGCGACAAAGGCTGAAGCATTGAGGTATCCAATTCCAGGTATACTTAATAATATTTGCCCTAATGGATTTGCTTCAATATCAGTTTTTAATTGCTTTTCAATGGCTTTGATACGTACTGATAATGTTTTGTATTCTGTGTAAACATCTTTAACGAGCCAGTTTAACGTTACAGAGAGTGATTCATCTACAGACAAGGTTTGAATTTTTTCATTAAAGGCGACCTTCCCAAGTGGAAAAATAATACCAAAATCAGCTAATAAGCCTCGTAGTTGGTTACTTGCTGCGGTACGTGCACTGAGTAATCTTTCGCGCAAGCGGTGTAAGATTAAGATTTCTTGTTGTGCCTGAGTTTTTATCGGAACAAAGCGAATAAAAGCGCGAGAGCTTGCTTCAAAAATGGCGAGGGTATCATTACTGTCGTTTTTGTTACCACGAACAAAAGGGGTAACATGCTGAGCAGGAATTAAATCAACAGTATGCCCCATTGATTCAAACGTTCTTCCCCAATAATGAGAAGAGTAACAGGCCTCCATAACGACACGACATGAAAGTTGCATTTGCATAAAGTGACTAAGTTGAGCTCGATTTAAGCGCTTATTAAATACAACTTTACCTGTGGACGTAAAGCCCATGACCTGAAAAACGTTTTTTGCTAAATCGATTGATATTGTGGTAACTTTCATGATGGACGTTCCTTAAATTAACTGAGTTCTCAAAACCAGTTTGGCGCATTGACGCCGTAATTGGGAGCGTCCATCTCATCATCCATCCTCAATTAAATTTTAAAATAGTGTATTTGATTTTTCAATCTTAAATAAGAATGGGTGTCCGAATATATTTTAATAAAAAATGTGAATAATAAACCAAAAGATAAATTAAAATATTCTCAAAGGTAGTGGATTAAATTTCGCGCTAATCATTTATAAGCCAGTTTACCTTTGCAATTTAACGCGGTTTATTAAACCGCGTTAAATTAACCATGTTTTATTTTTTTATTGCCATTAATATTTCAAGTGCGTGGTGGCGTTTATCACTGTCGTATAAGTCATTGGTGAATATAAATTCATCCACTTTAAGCTCTTCAACAATAGCTTCTAATTTACTTTTTATCGTCTCAGGGCTGCCAATAACACTTAATGCTAAAAAGTTATCAACTTGCGCTTTTTCTTGTAGGCTCCATTTCCCATCCATATTTTCAACGGGTGCTTGTAGCCACAACTCTTGACCTCGCATAAGGGCAAGTACACGTTGCTTTGATGTGCTTGACAGGTATTGAGCCTCTTCATCTGTATCGGCTGCAACCACCGGTAATGCCAACATAAAGTATGGTTTTTTTAGTGTGGCTGACGGTGTAAATTCTCTTCTATATAATGCAACCGCTTCTTGTAAGAAGTGTGGCGCAAAGTGTCCTGCAAATACATAAGGTAAGCCTTTTTTAGCCGCCAGTTGCGCACTAAATAAACTAGATCCTAATAACCAAATAGGTACATTGGTATTTTCACCGGGAATTGCGCGTACCGGATGCGTACCATCGTAAGGACCTAATAGCTTTTGTAGCTCTTGTACTTCTTCTGGAAATCTTTCAGCACGGCGCATATCACTGTTTAATGCATGGCTAGTAACCTGGTCGCTACCGGGCGCTCGGCCAAGGCCTAAATCTATTCGGTTTGGGTATAAGCTTTCCAGTGTGCCAAACTGTTCAGCGACGACTAAGGTGGAGTGATTTGGTAGCATAATCCCACCTGAACCTACACGTATACGTTTGGTTTTTCCTGCAATATGGCCAACTAATATAGATGTGGCCGCGCAGATTATACCGGGCATATTATGGTGCTCAGCTAACCAAAAACGATTGAAGCCAAGTTCATCCGCCTTTTGTGCATATTGGGTACTTTTGTTTATGGTTTCAGATACGGTCGACCCTTTTTGCATGGGGGCAAGTTCTAATAATGAAAAAGGAATGTTTGATAACAAAATAGCACCTCTTAACTAATACAAATGAGTATAAATACATTTATGCATATGCATAACTAGATATGCTTATATATGGCTCTGCTTAGTAGATAATTCAAGGTGTTTTAAGTACAAAGTTGTGAGCAATGAACTTAGTAAGCTGAGATGTTTTTTCAATTATTTTATCGTTAGGTTATTAGGGTTAACGTTTGTGATATCTGACTTATTAGTAATCAAAGCTTGGGTGTCCGATAATTTTTTGATAATTTTTCTTTTCACTACAATATTATTCATTTCGGTTAGTGTAAATGCAGTTCCTGCGAAAAAAAGTACTGATTATTGCATCAAACATGATTGATATGGGTGATGCTGAAAAGCATGATGCGCGAAATAACTTATGGGAAGTAGCGCCGCCTTACCATATTTTTGTGAGTCATGGTTTCGAGGTTGACTTTGTTTCACCTAATGGAGGAAAAGTTGAATTCATGATGGATCCTCTAGGTATCAGTAGTTACACCATTAAATATGAAGGTTTCATGGACAAAGCAAACAACACTTTTACCCCAAGGACAATTGAACCGAGTAATTATTGGGGAGTTTATATTGGTGGTGATTACGGCCCTTTATTTGATGTTGCTAATAATAAAGAATTACAGTCAATTATTGCAAAAATATATGAATCAGGTGGTATTCTTGGTGGCGGCGGACATGGCGCTGGTGCTTTTGCTAATGTTGTTTTATCTACGGGGGAGTTTCTTGTCAAGGGTAAGAAAATTGCTGGTTTTCCAAACTCAACAGAAAAATCTAAATCATGGGCAAAACAAGGATCTCTATTACCATTTCTTGTTGAAAGTCAGTTAAATAAAAATGGTGCAATTGCACAAAACAAACATACTTTAAAAGACAAACACGAAGTTGTTATCGATCAGCGAATTGTTTCAACAATGTTTTTACCTTCGGCAGCTATTGTTGCAAAAGAAATGATAATATTAAACAAGTAGCAATGGCACTTAACAATATTTTTTCAGGTTGGAGTATCCAAATGGCCCAAGGCAACAATAAGAAATTACTAACCAAAAGAGTTCGTAAAGGAGATAAGGGCTATCCCATAGCAACGATAGCTTTTTATGGACCAAACAATGATCTTGCAACAAAAGCAGTATGCGCAATCATAATACAAGAAGGTGCGGAAACAGATCTGATGAAAAAATGGTTTTCTTCATCAGACTTGAGAAAGTCAGAACTGGTTATGAGTGAAATTTTGAACTTTATTCATGAAAACGGAGCAAAATCCGTGAGTATGATCCAAGAAGTAATAGGTTGCCCTCACGAAGAAGGGATCGATTATCCAGAAGGTAACTATTGTCCTGAATGCAACTATTGGAAAGGCCGTGATAGATTTAGTGGCGAGATGGTACATTAAAAGTTTAGTACGAAATTAAACAAGGACAAAAATGGAGCTCCCATTGAAGTTTAGTTTTAAATCAAAGTTATTAATTAGTGCCGGTTTTATTGCCGCTACTTCTGCGATATGGCACCTACTCTGTATCTGGGGTGGTCCTAGTTGGTTTACTTTCGCGCGAGCACCTCAACAAATTATTGATTCCTCACAGCAAGGAACTTTACTTGCCCCAATTGGTACAGTCGTAGTCGCTGGATTAATGCTTTCATGCACTGTTTTTGCTTTTTCCGCAGTTGGCTTAATTCGCAAAATACCTTTAGTTACACCAGCGTTAATGACTATTGCTTTTCTTTGCACATTACGTGGTTTAATCGCTATACCTACATTTACTAATCCTACAGGCTTAGATCTTTGGCAAGTTATTGCTAGTACAGTTTGGTTTTATGTTGGTATTTGTTTTATCGCCGGTAGTATAGAACAATATAGGCTTGGTAAATCAGCAACATAACAATAATTTTACAATTAAGAAAAATTTATGCATAAGTTAATCTCTATTATATCAGTCGTTTTTTTAATGTTTATCACGTGGATAATATATTTAGCTAATACCGCACAAAACAGCATTTTTTTTTAGCTGGTTGCTCGTATTCCTTATGGCGACAAATTAGGACATTTCTGCTTATTTGGCTTACTAACATTAGGGGTTAACTTTGTTTTTAAACTTAAGTCATATACATTAATTTCATTGAACATTTATGTTGGTTCAACCGTGGTTTTCTTCTTCGTGTTACTTGAAGAATTAAGTCAGTACTTTATACCTAGCAGGACACTAGACATTACGGATTTACTGGCTGGTATTCTAGGTATTATTACTTTTAGCCTTGTAACAAAGTTTATTAGTAAACACCTCGAATAGAAAATTAACCGTAAAAAATTATAGTTGGCTTTTATTTGATTTTTCAAACATTATAGTTAACAGTAATGTTCGCTTATATAAGCGTTATATATACAAGGAGTATCAAGCATTGTTTAATAAATTAATTCCTATTTCGCTGATCGTTTTATTATCAGCTTGTGGTGCAACTCAACCACCACCTTATCAAAAAGATAGAGCGCCTGAAGATAGAGATCAATATAGTGGTGCGCAAGGTATGTCACAATATCAAAAAGATCAAAGCTACCTAGTTAAAAAAGAGTTATCTGATAAATGTACTACAGCTAAAATTGACTTAGCAATTGCAAAATCAGATAAAAATACCAGCGACATTGAAAAACAAAATGCACTAATTAGCAGCTCGTGTATATAACCAGTAATATATTGTTTGTTAGGTATGCGTTATATAGAAATCACAAATAAGGATAGATGATGAGTCGAACTAAAGTTTTCAAAACTTTAAGTTTTGTTATCGGGTTAGCAATGTTACTAGCAAGTATCATGGTGTTTTTGGGCTTCTCCCCTTTTTCGGATACAAGTAATATTGGAATAACGGGATCTTCTTTAGTTGGTGCATATTTTATATTTTATGCACTAACAGGAAAAACAGATGTATTAAATTACTTTAAAGCAAATCAAGTTTAGTCATTACCTATTAAAAATAAAAATAGTTAAAACAAGACTAACAACTGCTGGATTTTGATCCGGTGTTGTTTATTTCAGCAAACTATCTTTCGTCCTTTAATCTGTAGTTAGTTACAGTGAGTGTAAAATGTCATTTCAAAATAAATTAGAAGCTGCACAAAAAGAGCTTAATGAAGCCAATATATGGAAATCTAATCATACCCCTCCGATTGTTGTATTGTTAAGGAAACTTGGCTTTAATATTCGTCCCTTCCATTATTGTTCATTCAAAAGTAATTTTATTACAGCCTCGTTATGGTTTGGTATTATTTGGGGGATTATTATGTGGTTTACCTCTTGGAAAAATGACCACATGCCTATTCAAATTGCTATATTTACAAGTTTACTTGCAGGTGTAGTCTTTGGGTTATTCATGTCGCTATATTACAAACGTAGTGCAAAGAAAAACAACTTGAGTGATTGGCATGCATTGTAGCTAACAACCCGAAAAACGAAAAAAACGTTATAAACCCTAATACCACTTTAATGAGTATTACAAAGCAAAAACCCGCTAACCTTTCGATTAGCGCCTTCTCTAAATGTGGCGGTGAGATAGAAATTTGAACTCTACTCGAAGGTGCAGCGCTACAAACCACGGGGTTGTATTTAACAAACTTTAGATGAAAAAAAACCGCGACTAGTTAAAGTTGCGGTTTCTTAGAATGTGGCGGTGAAATAGAGATTTGAACTCTACTCGAAGGTCTAACGCTACAAACCCCAATACCGATTTAACAAGACCTAGAAAGCAAAAAACCCGTTAATCTTTCGATTAACGGGTTTTTCTAAATGTGGCGGTGAGATAGAGATTTGAACTCTAGAAGGGCTACAAACCCTTGCCGGTTTTCAAGACCGGTGCTTTCGACCACTCAGCCATCTCACCAATAGTTTTAACAATCAATATTGCTAAAAAGTCGAGACGTATTCTAAGCGCTATCCATATCATTGTAAAGGATTAATTAGCATTTTATTAAAAATAAATTACTTTATAAAATCTAAATGCTCTTGATAGAAGTCTCCTAAGATTGGAACTCTTATCGTATGGCCTTGCACAACATGATAAACAGCATATATCCAAACAAGTAAAACAACTACATTTAGCAACCAACCAATAAGTGGGATTAACGCGAGTAATGCCCCTGTAATGATAAGCCCTAAGGACTGGCGTAAATGAAAACTAATGAAGTTTGACTTGTGGCTGCCATGTAAAACAATAGCGGCTAACCAACCTAATAAGGTGATATAACTCAATATTGCAAAAGCCTTTGCCATTGTAGGAACATCGTCATTGGAAGATGCATAATAATTATTGGTATTAGAGGTAACCTGTTGCTTAGATTTTTCCATTGATTGATACTGCATAAATTGACACTCCGTCTTTATTATCGTAATCACTATCTATTAACTTATTACATACTCTCTTACTCAATATAGAGATCTCTCCCCTACTTAACAATCATTTAATTAGAACAATATTGCATATTGACTCTAATCGATTAAAAATCAAACGAAATTATTTTTCATCTTTATTATCGTTGTTTAAAAACAAGATTATCACATTGATTTTTCATCATTTATGCTACGCCGCTATTATCTACAGCCTTATATTTTTAATGCATAAATTTATAAAAGCATAGTAAATTCAATAAATTACTATGCTGTTTAAGGCATAAAAAAAGTCTACTTAAATAATTAATTTAAGTAGACTTTGTAGCATATTAAAATACTTTTTTAATAGCTTAGCTTTTTATAATAGCGGGTTCGATCAAAAGTTAAATTGACATTAACTACACAGATCTTCTGGTAATAACTGCGTCACTTAACTGCGCTAATAACGTTTCAGTATCATCCCAGCCAATACATGCGTCAGTAATACTTTGTCCGTAAACCTCAGCTTTACCATTTACAAGCTTTTGGTTACCTTCAACTAAGTGACTTTCAACCATAACACCAAAAACATTTTGATTACCTTGGCTAATTTGCTCACTTACATCGGTTGAAACTAACATTTGATTTTCAAATTTCTTATTTGAATTCGCATGGCTAAAATCAATCATTATTTTAGTGTTCAAACCAGAACTATCTAACTCTTCAGTGACTTCTTTCACACTTTGCGCATCGTAGTTGGTACTTTTGCCACCACGTAAAATAATATGACAATCACTATTACCTGTTGTTTCAACAATTGCCGCATTGCCAAACTTAGTAACAGATAAAAAGTGATGTGAAGCTGCCGCTGAGCCAATTGCATCAATAGCAATTCGGATTGTACCGTCAGTACCATTTTTAAAACCTACGGGACATGAAAGGCCAGAAGCGAGTTCGCGATGCACTTGTGATTCAGTAGTACGAGCACCAATAGCGCCCCAACACATTAAATCAGCCATATATTGTGGCGTAATCATATCTAAAAACTCACCTGCTGTTGGTAAGCCTAGTTCATTGATATCCAGTAGTAATTTTCTGCCTAAACGAAGGCCGTCATTTAATTTGAAACTGTTATCCATGTATGGGTCATTGATTAAACCTTTCCAACCAACGGTTGTTCTTGGCTTTTCAAAATAAACTCTCATTACAATTTCTAGACTATCTTGATACTTTTCACGTAGTTTCACTAATCGTTGAGCATACTCTAATGCCGCTTTAGGGTCATGAATAGAGCAAGGTCCAATAACAACAAGTAAGCGATCGTCTTTGTCATTAAAAATGTTGTGAATTGCAGCACGGCCAGAAACAACCGACTTAATTGCTTTATCTGACGCTGGAAATCGTTCTAGTAATGCGATAGGAGGTAATAAGTCTTTGATTTTATTGATGCGCACATCGTCAGTTTGATACATAATATTTTCTCTTGGCTCTCTGCTAATTTAATTAGCAACTTAATTCGTTTTTATTTACGTCTAGACATCCAAATGAATAAACTAAAATATAATTTAACAGTGTTATGAGCGTAATACCAGTATATTCCCATGAAGAAAGCGATAAAATTCGCTATAATCTTAGTTTGAAATTCTAATTTAGAGGTAGATATATAATGATAAATAAGACTTTACCGTTACTTGACCTTCACAGGCATTTAGACGGTAACATTCGCCCTGCTACCATTTGGCAATTAGCAACCAAAAACAACATTGTTTTACCTGCAACGCAACTGAGTGATTTTATTCCTCATGTGCAAATACAAGGTAGCGAATCTGATCTGTTGGCTTTTTTAAAAAAATTAGACTGGGGAGTCGCAGTACTAAAAGATCTTGATGATGTGAAACGTATTGCCTTTGAAAATGTAGAAGATGCTTTTAATGCCGGGTTACATTACGCTGAATTACGTTTTTCACCTTACTATATGTCGATGAATCATAATTTACCCATTGCCGACGTGGTTGCTGCAGTGGTTGATGGCGTTAATACCGGTATGAAAACTTTTAATATTAATATTAACTTAATTGGTATTTTAAGCCGTACATTTGGTGTTAAACAATGCCAACTTGAATTAGATGCTTTGCTGACACATAAACATGATCTTGTTGCCATTGATTTAGCGGGAGATGAGTATAACTTTCCTGGCGATTTATTTGTTGAGCATTTTAAGCAAGTCCGTGATGCGGGCCTAAATGTTAGTGTTCATGCGGGGGAAGCCGGTGGTGCTAAAAGCGTATGGCAGGCAATTAATGAGTTAGGTGCTACTCGAATTGGTCATGGCGTTGCTACCATAGAAGATGAAAAATTAATGTCTTATATGGTCAATAATAATATCGCAATAGAATCTTGTTTAACGTCAAATTATCAAACAGGAACGGTTAAGGATTTATCTACTCATCCATTAAAAGCATTTCTTAAACATGGCATAAAAGCTTGTTTGAATACTGATGATCCAGCTGTTCAAGGTATAGAAATAAAGCATGAATATACCGTGGCTCAAGAAGTATTAAAGCTAAGTGATGAAGATGTTACTCAATTACAAAAAAATGCGATTGATGTTTGCTTTTTATCTGACAGTGATAAAAAACAATTAGTAAAAGGAATGTAGAAAGAGGTTTGATTTTTATTTTCAAATTGATAAAATTATATCTGTAAACGACAAGATCAGTAAAACACCCTTGATAGCTGTTTTTTAAATATTTAACCTTGTTAAGGGTTTAAAAATTTCAGGCTAAAAACTTACTGTTTATTTAACTTACTTCTTTAACTGCCTATTTTAGGGACTAGTTTAAAGAATGAATTTAGTAATTAACTTAAAGAATTAACAAGGGACTTCTCATGAGTACTCCACATATTGCAGCAAACCTAGGCGACTTCGCCGAAACCGTATTAATGCCAGGCGACCCGCTTAGAGCTAAATTTATCGCTGAAAACTTTTTAGACGATGCAAAATGCGTAACAAGCGTACGTAACATGTTAGGTTACACGGGTACCTATAAAGGTAAACGTATTTCTGTCATGGGTTCAGGTATGGGCATACCTTCTATTTCAATCTATGCAACTGAACTATATAAAGACTTTGGTGTTGAAAACATTATCCGTATTGGTTCATGTGGCGCAGTTCGCGATGATATTAAAATTCGTGACGTAATTATTGGTATGGGTGCAAGTACTGATTCAAATGTTAACCGTATACGCTTTAATCAATGTGACTTTGCTGCACTTGCTGATTTTTCATTGTTACACAAAGTAGTAAATACTGCTGCTCGTCTTGATAAAAAAGTACATGTAGGCAACGTTTTCACTGCCGATTTATTTTATACTCCTCAACCTGAAATGTTTGCATTGATGGAAAAACACGGTGTGTTAGCAGTAGAAATGGAAGCTGCTGGCTTATATGGTGTTGCTGCTGAATTAGGTAAAAAAGCATTAGCTGTATTCACAGTATCTGACCATATTAAAACAGGTGAACAAACAACGGCTGATGAACGTGAAAATACGTTTAAAGATATGATGGAATTAACGTTAGAAAGTATTCTATAACGTTAATTTTCTGTGATATTGAAAACCGTACAATCGCTTACGTTACATGCTTTCGTAAGCGATTTTAATTTAAAAGCGTTTTAGCGGTATGTATTATTTGTTGCGATATTTTCTTATTCACGCCTTTTACTAGTACCCAACTATGCCAATAAAGTGTCATGATAAGTTCTTTATCTGGGCATAAATTAACTAATTCCCCAGCTTTTAATTCATTTTCAATTTGTAAATACGGTACTAAACAATAAGCAACGCCCTGCTTTGCTAATTCTACAAATGCCTCTGCAGATCGAACGGTATGACAATAATACTCACTGGCTTCTAAACCAAAATTATCTGAAATATAGCGTATATGCATAGCATCTTTGTGATCATAGCTAATGGCTGGAGCCATTTTTAATGAAGATTGCGTAACACCTTGTTTAAAGTATTTTTCTTTAAATCCTTTAGATGAAACAAGACAATAATTCATTGTTCCTAGTTCAAATGAACGATACCCTTTCAATGGTTTTTTTATAATACTTACCGCACCTATCGCTTCGCCTGAACGCAACTTATCTAAGGTTCTATCTTCAGGTTCAATCAACAAATTCAACTCAATTAAGTTTTCTTGTAATACAGGCGTTAATGCTTTTAAAAACCAAGTAGCGATACTGTCAGCATTTACCGCCAGTGATATTTTCATTGGTTTAACTGCGTTATCTGGCATTAATTCAGGCAAGAGTTCATTTTCTAATTGTTTCACTTTTTTAAAGTGACTTAACAATTGTTCACCTACCATGGTTAATTCTATCGGCTGGCTACGTATAAGTACTGGCTGACCTATATTTTCTTCAAGTAATTTAATACGTTGAGAAATAGCAGATTGAGAAATAAATAGCTGTGCTGCGGCTAAGTCAAAGCTTTGTGTTTCTATAATAGCAGCGAGTGCTGCCAACAACTTATAATCCATATTAGTTTTACTTATGTTAAATAAATTTTATTAATTATATTAATTTAACAAATAAGTTCAAACTCTTTTTTTCTAATCACATTAACCAAACAACTTAAGGAACCTATATGTTCATCTTGGCAGCAATCAAGGGATTTACACTTTCATTAAGCATGATAATTCCGATAGGAAGTCAAAATTCAATGTTGATTTCTCAAGGCATTAATAAAAACCACCATATAACAACTGCAGCGTTATTTATACTTTACGATGCACTGATGATAACGGTTGGTGTTTTGGGCGGCAGTTTGATTTTATCTACCAATGCACTGTTATTTACACTACTAACTTGGGGCGGGATTATATTCTTACTTGGTTATGGGGCGATGTCGTTTAAACAAGCATTTGATGGAATAAAGTCGAATAATGATAATGTCAGATTAAAAAAATCATTAAAAATTGTGATTTTAACAAGCTTAATTGTTACTTTTTTAAATCCACATGCTTACATTGATACTGTGATGGTAATTGGAAGTGTGGGTGGACAATATACCGGGCAAGAGAAAATTTATTTTCTTATTGGCGCTATAATCGGCTCTATCGTTTGGTTTTCTACATTAGCATTAACAGCCTCAAAACTTTCGGTACAATTAAGTAAACCGAAAGTTAAGAGTGTCATTGATTGTTTAATTGGTGCTGTAATGTGGTTTATTGCTTGGTCATTATTTATGACTTGGACTTTGAAGTAACTCAGTCAAAAAGCTTGTACCGTAATCCATTGCTTCAACATCAAAAATTTCAGCTAATGTTTGTCCTAAATCAGCAAAACTTGTGCGTTTACCTAAGTCTATAGATGGCATTGACTTTTGATAGCAAAGTAAAGGCACAAATTCACGGGTGTGATCACTGCCAGGCCAAGTTGGATCACAGCCATGGTCGGCAGTTAAAAATAAAATATCATCTTTACCCATATGCTTATAAATTTCAGGTAAACGCTTATCAAAGTTTTCTAATGCTTGGGCATAACCAACAGGATCACGACGATGACCAAAGTCTTGATCGAAATTCACTAAGTTAGTAAAGATCAGACTATTATCTTTTGAAGATTTAATATGCTCTATTGTTGCATCTACTAAGGCATCAATGCCATTCGCTTTCGTTTTTTGCGTGATGCCTTGATGAGCAAAAATATCAGCAATTTTACCAACACTTACAACTTCTCCACCCGCTTGCGCTATTTTTTCTAATACAGTGGTTGATGGCGGCAAGACTGAATAATCACGTCTATTACCTGTACGAGCAAAGCTGTTACTTTCGCCAACGAATGGTCTAGCAATCACGCGGCCAATATTTAAATCACTGTTTGATAATATTTCACGAACTTGTTCGCAATATTGATAGAGTTCATCTAAACCAAAATGTTCTTCATGAGCCGCTACTTGGAAAACACTGTCAGCCGAGGTATAACAAATCGGTAAACCAGTTTTAATATGCATATCACCAAGTTTATTAATAATATCAGTGCCCGAAGCGTGACAATTACCTAATACACCACTGCAGCCCGTTTTATTATTAATTTCAGCAATTAAATCTGTCGAAAAAGACGAATCTTTATCTGAAAAGTAAGTCCAGTCAAAAAGTACTGGTACCCCAGCCATTTCCCAATGACCGCTCGGTGTATCCTTACCCGTACTTAATTCAGCCATATAACCGAAAGCGCCCTTGCTAGGCTTAATATAAAATTCATTAAAATCTATCGATGATTTTGCTAAATCATCTTTATATTCTTGCCAAATTTTATCGCTGCTGGCTTGCCTACTTAATTCATGTAAGCCTAATTCACCAAGGTTTGGCAATTGTATAACTTTATTTTTTGTTTTAAAGTAAGCTTTAGCTATGTTGATAAACGTATTAGCACTAACATCGCCAAAACTTTCAGCATCATCTGCGTAGCCGACCCCAAAACTATCAAGCACTAAAATTATTGCCTTTGCCATTGAATTTACACCTTTTGTTAAAAAAACATGACCAATTAGTCAAGTTGTGTTAATTTAAAGCTTTTATTATAATTAGCCAAGTTTTTTCTAACCTTTATTTCTTATTGCCTTGTGATTTACTTAGATTGTTCTAAATTAAGTTTATAATAGCAATAACTTGACCTTTTCTACGGACTTATTAATGATACAACCAAGTAAAACGACTGTAATCGCCATCGCAGGTGCTTCAGCATCAGGAAAGTCCCTTTTTGCTAAAACAATATATCAAGAGCTACTACCTGAATTAGGTCCTGATGGGATTTCTATTCTAAAAGAAGATGCTTATTATCGGGATCAATCAGATTTAAGTATGGATGAAAGAGCGCAAACTAACTACGATCATCCTAGAGCCTTTGAACATGAGTTACTCAGTGAGCATTTAACGTCATTAATAGCGCAAGAAACAATAGACTGCCCTGTTTATTGTTATAAAACGCATACGCGTACAACGAATACCCTATCGATACAACCAACTAAAATCATTTTAGTTGAAGGTATATTACTATTATCTAATCCTCAACTTCGTGACTGTTTTGATATAAAAGTTTACATGGATACACCACTTGATATCTGTCTTATTCGCCGTATTAAAAGAGATACCGAAGAACGTGAACGTAGTTTAGAGTCTATTACTAACCAATATTTAACGACAGTACGCCCTATGTACTACCAATTCATTGAACCATCTAAAGCTTGGGCTGACCTTGTTATTACCCGTGGTGGTAAAAATAGAATGGCGATAGAAGTATTAAAAGCTAAAATTCGACAGTTATCCTTAAAAAGTACTCAATAGAATTACTCATAGCATTTAAAAATAATAATTAACAAAAATAATTTGAGGTTACAATGGATCTTACGGTACTACGTAGTTTAATTGGTATTGGTGTTTTGCTCGCCATTGCTGTATTTATTTCTAAGCAAAGAAAATCAATAAATATTCGTACAGTTGCCTGGGCTTTTGCCCTGCAAGTTGGGTTAGGTGCATTTGTACTGTACCTCCCTTTTGGTAAAGACGTTTTAGCTTCAATTTCAGGTGGTGTTCAGCAAGTAATCAATAGCGCCAATGTAGGTATTGCCTTTTTATTCGGTGGTTTAGGCACAGATGCTATGTTTTCTAATGGTGTTGGTTTTGTTTTTGCCATTCGTGTACTACCGGTCATTATCTTTTTCTCTTCATTAATCGCTGTTTTATATTACCTTGGCATAATGCAATGGGTTGTTAGAATTATTGGTGGTGGATTACAAAAGCTACTTAAAACCAGCAAACCTGAATCATTGTCAGCTACGGCAAATATTTTTGTTGGTCAAACTGAAGCACCATTAGTAATACGCCCTTATATAGCGAACATGACGCAATCTGAGCTGTTTGCCATTATGGTTGGTGGTTTAGCTTCGGTTGCAGGCTCGGTTCTAGCTGGTTATGCAGGCTTAGGCGTTGACTTGAAATACTTGATTGCCGCTTCATTTATGGCGGCACCTGGCGGCCTATTAATGGCTAAAATTATTCTTCCAGAAACAGAACATGCAAAAATAGCCAATGAAAGTATTGTTATTGAAGATAGTGAAGACAAGCCTGTTAATGTTATTGATGCAGCAGCATCTGGAGCAGCATCTGGTTTGAAACTGGCCGTTAACGTTGGTGCAATGCTACTAGCCTTCATTGCGATTATTGCTTTACTCAATACAATTGTTGGCGGAACAGCGAGCTTATTTGGTTTTGAAGGCATCACGATAGAATGGTTATTAGGGTATTTATTTGCGCCTATCGCTTTCATTATTGGTGTTCCTACGTCTGAAATGCTACAAGCAGGTAGTTTTATTGGGCAAAAAGTAGTGGTTAATGAATTTTTTGCTTATGTAAACTTTATTGAGATAAAAGACACGTTAAGTGTACCAACTCAAGCTATTATTACTTTTGCATTATGTGGATTCGCTAACTTATCTTCTATCGCTATCTTACTCGGTGGTATTGGCTCTATGGCGCCAAATAGACGACCTGACATTGCAAGACTAGGCATGAAAGCAATGCTTGCAGCCACACTCGCTAATTTAATGAGTGCAGCAATTGCGGGCTTATTTTTATCCCTTTAAGGGTAACAGCCATTATTGCTAATACATAAACTATACCTAGCTAACCATAAACTGTTAGCTAGGTATTGATCCATATAAACTTAATTATCAAATTTTACCTATGACTACTCAAACAAATACCGACACACAAAAAGAAATTGCCAAACAAGCCATTAGTTTAATGGATTTAACCAGTTTAACGGATCAGGAAACACCCGCTGATATTGAAAAATTATGCTTGCAGGCTAAATCTGCAGGCGGTAATACAGCTGCTATTTGTATTTTTCCACGCTTTATTCCTTTAGCTAAAAAATTATTAACTAATCAAGGTACACCTAATATAAAAATAGCAACGGTGACAAACTTTCCTCACGGTAATGATGATGTAGCAATTGCTGTTGCAGAAACAAAAGCTGCAGTTGCCTATGGCGCTGATGAAGTTGATGTGGTTTTTCCTTACCAAGCATTAATTAATGGTGATACTGAGATAGGCTTAAAACTAGTGGCAGCATGTAAGCAAGTCTGTCCAAACGATGTATTGTTAAAAGTGATCATTGAAACAGGTGAATTAAAAACGCCTGAACTAATTAAATTAGCAAGTGAAATATCAATACGTGCAGGTGCTGACTTTATTAAAACCTCTACAGGTAAAGTTAACGTAAATGCGACACCACAAGCTGCTGAAATAATGCTTAATGTTATTAACGCGACAAATGATGCTAATACAGATACTGGTTTTAAAGCGGCTGGTGGTGTTAGAGACGTTAACGATGCTCAGGTATATTTAGACATAGCAAGCAACATTTTAGGTGAGCATTGGGTTAGTACAGAGCATTTTAGATTTGGTGCCAGTAGTTTACTTAATAACTTACTTACAACGCTTGAGTTAAACAATCAAGAAGCTAATAGCAACACTAGCACTTCTGCAAGTTACTAAGCATAAGGGTTAGATAATGGCACAACTCTACTTTTATTACTCATCGATGAATGCTGGTAAATCAACACACTTATTGCAATCGTCATACAACTACAATGAACGAGGATTAAAAACCGTTCTTTTTACCGCGCAAATTGATGATAGGTATGCAAAAGGAAAAGTCACTTCTCGATTAGGTATTAATTCAGATGCTCATTTATTTGCACAAGAAACTGACCTATTAACAGAAATTACTGCGATTAAAAACGAAACTAAAATCGCCTGCGTATTAATTGATGAAGCACAATTTTTAACCAAAGCTCAAGTTAAGCAATTAACTGACATTGTTGATAACTTAAATATTCCGGTATTAGCTTATGGTATTCGTACAGATTTCTTAGGCCAAACGTTCACAGGTAGTGCTGCATTATTGGCTTGGGCAGACAAGTTAGTTGAGTTAAAAACTATCTGCCATTGTGGCCGTAAAGCAAACTTTGTCATTCGATTAAACAGTGATGGCAAAGCTGCTACAGGAGGCGAACAAGTGGAAGTTGGTGGTAATGAACGATATCAAGCGGTATGCCGTGAACACTTTAAAGAATATGTCCCACTAGCTTAAATGAACGACATACCTCAATGATGTTTCATTATTTACGCTGCCAAAAGGGTAACACGTAACCAATATAAGTTCTTTTATATCAACAACTTCCTTGCTACTCTCATTTTTATAGTTACTTTTGTTCAACAGCACCAATTGCTCTGTAGCCAGATCTAAAATAGCAATTTTATTCACCTTAAATACGCTAGAATTACCAGTTTTTAACGTTAAGGTTACGCTATCGTTTACGCTCAATTCCTCTAAAATACTAAAGTGAGTATCATTGTGCGCAGAGATCACCATAACATTTGATTGGCCTGGTTCAACGCCAGAATCTGCCCTTTGATTAAGGCCCGGACCAAATGCTAATGCCTGTCCTGAATCATTATTTAACACAATGTGCGACAAGTTAAAACGCTCAAAAGTAAGTTTAGCGACGGGATAAAAATCAGCCCATGGCCAGGGCTTATTTACCTCACCCATTTTATTTTTCGATTTAGTTTCTGAGTGATCATCATCAACACTTATCAACTGCTTTTGCCAAGTTGACGCTAATAAGGCTTGTGCAAGATGCGCTTTTATCACCATGTAACCTGCCATTGCAAAACTAGTTGACGCTATTATCAAAAACAGTGCGACTAATGACGGTATAATTTTATCCCTCTTAAGCGTAAAATTTGGCATCATTTACTTAGCACTCAATTCGTTTGAATCACAAACATAACGCTTATGTGAAAGCTTCGATTTATTTATCAGTTGCATTAATATGGCGACCGTCATAAAGAATAAAGCAAAATATAAATAGCCCGCTATGCCTAAGCTAGTATTCGCCAATGGAATTATTTGTGTTGAGCCTTTTGGCATTAAGTTGTTTATCGCTTTGGATTTTAATGGTGCACCTTCTTTTCGTGTAATTTCCTCTTCAATAGCGATAAAGCTCGTATACGGTGAAAGTAAATGATGTTGTAACGCCAAATTGGTAATTTCAGACTTAACTATTTCTTTTTGCTCGATAGAACCTCGACGATGTAGGTCAATTAAATGGTCAATTTTTTCTTTAGCCCACCACTGTGCAACACCAATATTTACTTTATCAGCATCAAATGAACTTTCAGCTGAATTCGTGTTAATACTCTTATCTTTAACATTAGTGATATTTACTTTTTCTTGCCAAGTCATAGCCGCTAATTGACCCGATACGTTAATAGTTGACCCTACTTTTGAATTTCCTACCCTATCTTCTTTGTTTGATTGTTCGTTAGATTCATTTTTCAACCAGCGTGCACTGATCATCAAAGGCTGTCCTGAATATAAATCAGGAATATTTTTTGGAAAAGTTTCTACATCCGCCATTGGCCAACTTAA